>JBMZDT010000419.1:0-1572 GCA_049614505.1 Leucothrix sp. | reverse complement strand
TGATTAAGGCTAACTTATTTTTCGTGGTACTTTTTTTGGTTAGTAATTTTGAGAGTTTCGTACCTATACTAAAAGTCAATAGTTATTTCACTACAACCTCTTTGAGTAATGATCATGTTTAATTCTTTAGAAGTCTCTAACAAACAAGCTGCCGTCCCTGATCACTTGAAAAGTGATGTGTTACGTGGAATGCGTGAAGCAAAGTCTATGCTACGCCGAGCCTTTGTCACTAAAAATACTCATACCTTTGGCGTCATTGGCGCTGACTGGAATGGCATCGACTGCATGCTGAGTGCTGTTTTACCCAGTGATAAAGTCATTGTTTTTGTGAATCGTACGTTTAGCGGTATTAACGGGTTAGAGTCTCGCGTAAAGGCTTTGTTTGGTAGCGATTTTACAGCCGATGACCATAGTACAATCCCTGACAATGTGGTCATTATCGACACGCCGCACGGCAAACCCATAACCGGTGACATTGTAGATGCCGCACTCGCAACCTACCGTCCTAAATGGGCAATGATGGCTCACAAGGAAACAGAATCAGGCTGCATCAATGATATCGAAGGCTTTTCGGATGCCTGCTTAAAGCACAACGCGATGGGATTGGTCGACATGGTTTCATTATTAGGCATTGCTGATTTCTCAATTGATGATTATCCCGGCGTTGTGGCTTGGGCCTCTTGCCCGCAGTTCGGCCCACTGTCTTATGCGCCTGTCAGCTTGACGGACAAATACATAGGCGTTATCAAGCAACGCGGTGTTTACAGTTATCGCCACCACCCACTACTCCAAGCTGCCCACTGGGGAGTCATCGATGGTAAAGACAGTATCGCTGCCAAGTATTGCTCTGCGCATTCTCAGCAGTCTGTCTCAGAGTTTCACGAAGTCCTTCGTGTATTCCTAAAACATGGTCAAGGTGAAATTGAAGAGCGTTTTACACAACCTGTTGCTGCCTGAAGCAGTCCCTCATCTCCGTTTTTAACGGTAAATAAACGACTAATCCGAAACCCTCCACTTCAAGTGGAGCGGATTCGCTGACGCTAAATTTAGTTCTAACAAGGAAATCAGAATGAGCCACACCAACCACCAGCCGGTAAAAACTCGGTTGCAACGCAGCGAGCTTGCTGTTCCCGGATCTAACCCCGGCATGATGGAAAAAGCGGCTAATAGTGCTGCCGATTATGTCTTTCTAGATCTTGAAGATGCCGTTGCCCCAGCGGATAAGGTCAATGCGCGTAAAAATATTATCGAAGCACTCAATGAGATTGACTGGCGCGGCAAAGGCAAAACCATGTCTATCCGGATCAATGGTTTGGATACTCATTATATGTATCGTGATGTGGTCGAGATATTGGAGCAAGCGGGCCAGTATGTGGACACGATCTTAGTCCCCAAAGTAGGCGTGCCGGGCGACTTATACATGGTGGAAGCGATGTGTAATCAAATCGAGCAAGCCATGGGGTTTGAGCACAAAATTGGGCTTGAAGCATTGATCGAAACAGCGCTAGGCATGGCGAATGTTGAGGCGATTGCACAAGCCAGCCCACGCCTTGAAGCGATGCACTTTGGTGT
>JBMZDT010000418.1:0-1611 GCA_049614505.1 Leucothrix sp. | reverse complement strand
TGGGATCTCAATCACCACGTCCACATCAGCATCAATACCTCCCTCAGCATGCTGTTCTGTAAAAATTGCTTCTTTAATGACACTAAACTCGTCAGGCAAGCAGGGCGACCGCATATAAATAATTAGTGGAAAACCACCTTCTCCCTAAAGGTGTCATTCCAAGCAGCCTTACGCTTTTTCTTCGCCAGACTGAGTTTAGACGCTTCTTGTTCAAAGAGATTCATACACAAATGTCGTAGACTCGTTAGCACTGCTGCTCCGTTATCTTTCTTAATTCGGCTGGCATCATCACCAAAAAGAACATCTAACCGCCAATGTAACGGATTCTCAACACCCCAATGGCCTCGTACTGCTTTAGCGAACAGCTTCGCATCAGGCTCAATTGAGTTGATAAAGTAACGCCGCTCAGTGCTGCTAATGCCTGCTTTTGTGCATTCACGCTCCACCATGCCAATGCTGCGTAAGCCACGCCAACTGGCTTTTTTAGGCAAGGTAACCAGCTCATCGCTCACCCAGTATCGCCTTATTTCAAAACGACCATGATCTTTATCAACCTCCTCAATATAGTCATGGGAAACACCTTTGAAGTCATTTTTATAGGCGACGGTGAAAAAGTCTTCAACCGCTTCATGTAGGTGACCCTGGTTGCCTTTTAGCCCAATAACATAGTCGCCATTCTGCTCAACGATTTGGTCAGTAATGGCGTGCTGGCACCCCATCGCATCAATGGTGATAATGCAGCCTTTAATTTCCAGCAGTTTTAATAGCTTAGGAATAGCCGTAATTTCATTCGATTTCTCATCGGTCGCCTCTTGACCTAACACTAGTCGCTGTTCGCAAGCCCAAGCACTGACCATATGGAGTGGTTTTTTATCATTTTTTCGATCAAGGGAACCCCGAGCTGTCTTACCATCCAGCGCAATAATTTCACCCGGACAGCTTTCCACCACGCTTTTAGTCCAGCTCATAAAGCATTCGCGGAAGTTCTCTGCTGATAAGCGAGCCAGCACATAATTGATACAGTCATGCGAGGGGACACCGTTTTTAAGCGGGACATATTTTTGTAACCACTCCAGTTTTTCATGCCCAAACTCCTCAATGCCTTCCCAGCCATTCGCGCCACTGCAAACAGCACAAATAGATAACACAATGATGTCAATCAACTCATGCTTCTTGTTTCGTTCAATCCGTGGGTCTTCAAGTGGTAGAAAATGAGTAATAATACTGCTGTCCATGTGACCATCCTAATCAGTGAGATTAGCATAATGCTAGAAAATTCTGAGGTTGTATAATTTATATGCGGTCGCCCTGACTATCCAAAAAGGCAAAGGGACAAGTGGCTATTTTCTCTTTAGAATGGGGTATACCTTTATGTGTTCTGAGGAGGATACCGTGAGCTTAAACCGTCGGGAATTTATTCAAATGTTGGCTGCGGCCAGCGCTGCAGGCTTCCAACTTAACAATGCTTATGCTGCTGACAGCAAAGTCGCTACCAAAGCGCCCAGCAATCCGTACGAACTCGCTCCTTTTGGCAACGTCTCATTAATGCATTACACCGATTGCCACGCACAACTAAAGCCCATCTATTTCCGTGAACCCAGTATCAACCTC
>JBMZDT010000417.1:0-1646 GCA_049614505.1 Leucothrix sp. | reverse complement strand
CCAATCGCGCCATAACCTTTAGGCGTAACCGTCAACTGCTCCGCTTTCTTTAAACGGTTGATGTTCTGTGCTGCTACTTCAAACGATGCAAAATCTACCTCACCAGTTTCAAGCGCAATCGCACGCGCCGCAGGGTCAGAGATAATGCGAATCACCATTTTGTCGAGGTAAGGACGTCCTTCGATAAAGAAGTCATCAAAACGCTCTAGAATAACGTGCTCGCCGCTTTTGTATTCAACCAATTTGAATGGACCAGAACCCACTACATCTTTGGTATTACGTGGGTGCGTCTTAGGGTTCTCACCGTCACCGTAAATATGCTTTGGGATGATCGCCATCAACTGACCTGACATCGCTAGCATCAATGCAGGATGTGGTTGTGACAAATTCAAAATTGCCGTATGCGCATCCGGTGTTTCAACCGATGTTACAGGCGCAAACATCGATTTAAATGGGTGATGTTCTTTAATCACATCCACTGAGAATGCAACATCAGCTGACGTGATGGGCTTGCCATCGTGGAATTTTGCATTATCAACTAGGTTTAGTGTGACCTTTAAACCGTCCTCACTCACTTCCCAGCTCTTAGCCAGATAAGGCTGTGGCGTCCAATCTGAATCGTAACGCAAAGGCGCTGCGAATAACTGTGATCCGGGGAAACCGGTGGCGATACCTGACTGAACAGCAGGGTTTAGATTTCTAACATTGGTACCCAAAGAAGCAACGAGTGTGCCACCTTTTTTGGGTTCATCGGCGACTGCCTGTGTCATGAGAGCGGTGCTAACTAAGGTCGCTGCGACTGCAAGACTTAATACTAGCTTCTTCATTATTCCTCCTCGTGAATAAGATTGTAATGTCGATATGATTTTCCTCAGCCATTCAATTGTTTAACTGAATGGATGCCTCTGATGCTAGCATAAAATATGCCATAGCAACCAGAGCAAAAGCCGCTCCACCTCTTAGGCTATTGGAAAGCCCTGCTTAGCCACTTAATGTAAACGGTTACATCTGTATAATACCGCTCATTTAAATAGGAACTGACTAAGCTGTGGCTGATCTAATCTACTGCGTAAAAAACCTTGTACACCGACCAAGACTAATACTGAGCGCAGGAATATTACTTGTTCTTGGATCAATGAATGCAGTAGCCAAAGACAACACAGCCGCGTGGAAGTATCACAGTGACTGGCCCGCCATCACCAGTGCTATCCCAAAAGACAAAAATATCGAAGCCTCAATCCAAGCCATCCTGAGCAAAATGACGCTTCAGGAAAAAGTGGGCCAAATGATTCAGCCCAGCCTTGACCAAGTCACTCCCGCTGAGGCTAAGCAATACAAATTAGGCTCGTTATTAAACGGTGGTGGATCATGGCCGAATAAAACAAACGCTCTACCGCAGCGGATTGGGCAGCGCTTGCTGATCAATATTGGCTGGCTTTAGATGAAGCCTACAAAACACGAGGTTTTAAAATCCCCTTTATGTGGGCGACTGATGCTGTCCACGGGCATAACAATGTATTTGGCGCGACGGTATTCCCTCACAATATCGGTCTAGGGGCGGCAAACGATCCTGATTTAATCTCTCGAATCGGTCAAGCTACTGCCAGAGAAGTGTCTGCTACGGGTTTGGATTGGACGTTTGCACC
>JBMZDT010000416.1:0-1793 GCA_049614505.1 Leucothrix sp. | reverse complement strand
TGCTTAGCACAATTATTAAGCGAGAGTGCATGATCAGCAAATAAACGATTTTGTGGGTAGCGTTTTTGCAAGCGGGTTACAATGTTTTTTCGGTAAGCATCTACCTGTGTTTGCAGCTGATCAGCCTTCGCTTTATCCCCATTTGAAAACTTCAGTAATCCGGGGGATACAATGCTGGTTTGGATAAATCGATCGTAGCCACTGAGCCCCTTGCGTACTTTTTGTACCTCGGCAGCAGGGTATTTTTTTGAGCCAGCCACAAGCTTGGTTTCAATAAAATCCATGTAGCCTTGGCAGCCCTGCATCTCGTTTATTAATGCAGCGAATGATGACGTTGAAGTCAGACATAACAATGTAGCCAAGATAGCGCTTTTTAATCTCATAAATTTGCTCAAAGTGTTTTTTTAAAGTCTCATTCTGTCTTATTTTTTGAGCTGGTAACAGTACCAGTTAGCGCTTTTACCTTCGGCATCGGTCGATCGGTGGTTCAGTCAGTCATGAGCTAATCCATTGTTTCAAGGCGTTGGTCAGTGCGGGTGTTCAGCTTGGTTTACAAGTTAGCGATAGTCAGAAGCGTTTAACTCAAATTTATAAGCTGCAAAATTAATTAAAAATGATTCAGCAGATACGCAGAGACACCTCTATGAATAATTTTACAATAAGAACACTCAGGCGAATGCCCGCATTTTTGTGCTTGCTTTGGGGGTTGGTAGCACCACTTCAGGCTGCCCTAACGGATTACACCGCTGCCCAACAGTTGGCTTATGAGGCCGTTGCAGCCGAGCTTTCCTCACAAAACGACAAAGCCCTAACGGCACAAGATATTGCACTCAACACCTACTGGGTGGATGCAGCAAACGGTATTGACGACGCTAGCCGAACAGGGCAAATCGACCAGCCTTGGAAGTCAATTATTTGGGCAATGAATAACATTCCCTTTTCCAAGAATGAGGCGAATGTGGTGATCCGCGAGGGCACCTATCAACCTGCTGTTATCTATATTGGCAAAGAACGGGGTGGTAGCCATTCCGCTGAGCTACCTTTTAATATCCTCGCCTTTCCTGGTGAATCCGTCGTGCTTGATGGCAGCAATGTCACAACGAATGGTGCCATCATTTCTATTGCTGGCGCTGAGCAGGTGACTATCTCAGGTCTCGTATTTACCAATATCATTGGTCGATGGAAATCTGCTATTTATATGAATGATGTTGATAACATCACGTTCGCGAGTAATGAGATTAGCAATGCTAAATGGACGACTGACCCTGATGCCGCCGAATCACCGACACTAGCAGATCGCTTAAATGCTGTCACGGTAGCGGGAAAAAGTGCCAATGTTGTGATTAGAGACAACACCTTGGATGATTTGGTCACGGGCTACGGCGAGCCGATACTCGTGCTTGAAACCGCAGAGGCTACACTCAGTAATAACAGCATTTCCAATGTCGATGCGGCGGCTTTCTCGGGTCAACGCTACTATGTGAGTCCTGAGGGCGACGACAAGGAAGGGATTGGCACGTTAGATAAACCTTGGCAGACGATTCATAAAGCGTTGTTTAGTATCCCATTTAATGAGGATGATGCAACGGTGATCATACGCGGTGGTACATACAAGATACCAACAGCGATGTATTTTGGGGCAGAGCGAGGAGGTTCTGAAGATAAATACTTTACGGTTAAAGCGTATAAAGATGAAGAAGTTGTGATTGATGGCAGTTTGCTAACACAGCCATTTAGCTCAATGGTATCGTTCAGCTCAACGGCGTATGTACGCATTAAAGGCCTTACCTTTG
>JBMZDT010000415.1:0-1883 GCA_049614505.1 Leucothrix sp. | reverse complement strand
CCATTCTTGATGATCAAATTGTTGAAGGTGATGTGGTTATCATTCGTTACGAAGGCCCTCGTGGCGGCCCTGGCATGCAGGAAATGCTTTACCCAACCAGCTACCTAAAATCCAAAGGCCTTGGTAAGGCATGTGCACTGTTCACCGATGGGCGTTTCTCAGGGGGTACTTCAGGCTTATCGATTGGTCATGCGTCACCGGAAGCAGCCGAAGGTGGTGCAATTGGCTTGGTAGAAGAAGGCGATCGTATTGAAATAGACATCCCGAATCGCAAGATTAACGTAATGATCTCTGACGACGCGCTTGCACAGCGCCGTGCTGATATGGATGCCAAAGGTAAAGATGGCTGGAAACCTGGCAAACGTAGCCGTTACGTGAGCACAGCGCTTCGTGCTTATGCGGCAATGTCCACATCTGCTTCACGCGGCGCAGTTCGTGACGTTACACAGGTCGAGAGATAACCACTACTTTTCTGGCTCCTACTTTATGGTATGGAGCCAGCGTAAGATCTATTTTTTGCTTTGGGGCATGAGCTTTTGTATACACTACTGAATCAGCGAATTCGTGCGATTGATGATAATAATGTTCACTCACTTCTCAAAAACTCCTTAACCGGGCTAGAGAAAGAAAGCCTCAGAGTGGATAATGAAGGGCTTATTTCTCAGCGTCCTCACCCCAAACAACTCGGCTCCGCACTCAAAAATGATTGGATCACCACTGACTATTCGGAGTCGCTGTTAGAGCTTATTACGCCGCCTTGCGATCGGGCCTATAAGTCGCTCGACTTCCTTAAGGATATCGAGACCTTTGTTTATCAAGAACTAAAAGACGAGTTACTGTGGACTTCCAGTATGCCCTGCATTATCAATGGGGAAGCGGACATCCAAATCGCTGACTACGGCACCTCTAACAGTGGAAAAATGAAGCATGTCTATCGACACGGTTTAGCGTGGCGCTATGGCAAGGTCATGCAGGTTATTGCGGGCATTCATTTTAATCACTCCGTCGCTAAAGCGTTTTGGCCTGCGTTTCAAGACATAGACAAAGACAGTGGTTCAGCACTAGATTTCTCTAACCGTCGTTATATGGGCATGACGCGCAACATTCAGCGCTATGGCTGGATTATCCCCTACCTTTTTGGCTGCTCACCGGCCATCTGCAAAAGCTTTTTAGGGGGTAACACGCCGCCTGAAACAATGAAAACATACAACCACAATACCTGCTACGAACCTTGGGGCACTTCCTTAAGAATGGGCGATATTGGTTACACCAATCGCAAATCTAGCAAGGTGGGGATTAAAGCAGACTACAGCTCAGTGAAAAGCTATACCGATAGTTTGCGTGCGGCGATTGAAACGTCCTACTCAGGTTATGAAGACATTGGTGTCAAAGTGGATGGTGAATATCGCCAACTCAATACCCATATCCTGCAAATCGAAAATGAGTATTACAGCACCGTTCGGCCTAAACAGATTCTGGAAGGCTTTGAAAAGCCCATTGATTCACTACTCAACCGTGGGATTCGTTATGTTGAACTGCGCTCTGTTGACATCAACGCGTTTCACCCAGCGGGCATTACCCACCTACAGCTATTCTACTTAGAAATTTTTATGCTGTTTTGCCTGCTACAGGATAGCCCTAATATTGACACTGCTGAGCAAAAAGCCATTGATCGAAACCAAAGCACTGTTGCCCATCTTGGCCGCAAACCCGGGCTTGAATTAGACCGTCTTGGCGACTCTATTTCACTTCAACACTGGGGGCTAGAGCTAATGGATGCAATGCTCCCTATTGCAAGACTACTCGATAAAACCCACAGCCGAACATGTTATCAACAAGCCCTCGCCGAGCAACGAACATTATTTGAAAACGCTGAACTTACG
>JBMZDT010000414.1:0-1897 GCA_049614505.1 Leucothrix sp. | reverse complement strand
AGTCGGCTGCTGCGATTGTATTTACAGAGGGTGAGCAACCGAAAGCAGTGGTACTCAGCCATCAAGCTATTATGGTTAATCTCAAACAGGTTGCGGAAGTGTTAAACGCTGAGGGGGATGATGTGGTGATGGCCTCTCTACCGCTATCTCAAGCGTTTGGTTTAACGGTGACGCAATGCCTGCCATTAATTGAAGGCCTGCCAATGGTTTGTCATTCAGACCCTAATGATAGCGTTGGCATTGCTAAAGCCATCGCTAAATATAGGGCAACCCTTTTATTGGGTACGCCAAGTCTCTTTGACAATTATACGCAAGATGAGGCAGTGCAGCCTTTGATGCTCAAAAGCTTAAGGTTAGTTGTTTCAGGTATGGAGCCACTCAGTGAATCGGTGCAAACGGCTTTCAAGCTGAAGTTTTCTAAAGATATTTATGAGGGCTATGGTGTGACAGAAACGGCACCTGTTGCCAGTGTCAACTTGCCTGATGTGCTAGATACCCGTTATTGGCAGGTGCAACAAGGTACGAAGCAAGGTTCGGTAGGTATGCCTCTACCAGGTACGAGCTTTAAAATCGTTAATCCCCAAACGCTTGAGGAGTGTGCAACACACACGTCAGGTGCGGTGTTAATCGGTGGGCCGCAGTTGATGCAGGGCTATGCTAATGACCCTGAGCAAACGGCTGATGCCATCGTTGAAACAGCAGGCAGTCGCTGGTTGATTAGCGGAGATACGGGGTATTTGGATGAAGATGGTTTTTTATGGTTAGTTAATCAGTGACATACTCATGCACGATTCTTGGCCAGTCTTTTTATTAAAATGTCGATATTGTTAAAGCAACATCACCATAATTCATAGGTTTTACAATGCAAAATTTGTCACAGAAGCCCAATATTCTTTGGTTGATTGTGGATCATATGGCATTTGCTGGTCACTATCGTCAGCATCTGCCCGATTACCACTGGCCTCATTTAGAGGCGTTAGCGCAACAAGGTATTTGGTATGAGCGTGCCTATACTACAGTGCCTGTGTGTACACCGGCGCGGGCGAGTTTAATGACGGGGCAGCGTCCTGGTAAGCATGGTTTACGTTGGAACCCAGAATATAATATTTTGCAAAATCTACAGGATTTTCGCAGTGATCAACGACTGTTTAACCATCGCCTAGCAGCGCAGGGCTATCACACTGCGTTTGTTGGGAAGTGGCACTGTGGTAGAAAATATCTGCCCGCAGATTATGGCATGTCAGGATGGAGCATGCCTGATTATGGCAATGTTTATGGGTGTGATGAATACAAACAGTATTTAGCTGATCTGGGATTAGAGCAACCGCGATGCCAACTCGACCATCAATTATTTGACCCAAAAATGGATGGGCAGGATGTTTTAATGGACCCACCCGAGCCATGGACTTACATGGACGGTTGTGGCGTGTTGATGGGGGATGAGCGGGCGCAGGAGCAGTACTTTGTGGCCCATCGCGCGCAGCAGGAGCTCACAGTGCTGCAAGATAAGAAGGAGCCGTGGTGTATGGTCGCAAGCTTTTGGGGGCCACATCATCCCTATATTCCTAGTGAAACCTTTGCTGATAAAATCGACCCTTCAATGATTCAACCTTACCCCAGCTTTGCGGAAGACGTTAACGATAAGCCGTTTCGTTTTGGGGTGCATCGTGATCTGCGTTGTGATTTTCGTGCCCATGAGCGTTGGCCCGATTGGCGTACTTGGCAAACTGTCATGGCACGTTGTTATGCGCAAGGTTTACAAACGGATGCGGCAATTGGGCAATTATTAACGGTGCTTGATGCAACAGGCGCATCGGATAATACGTTAGTTATTGTGACAGCAGATCATGGTGATGCAATCGCCAGTCACGGTGCGGGTTGGGATAAATACTCTACT
>JBMZDT010000413.1:0-1909 GCA_049614505.1 Leucothrix sp. | reverse complement strand
CCCAGTGAGAACAATAGCTTTGTATTTGTTCATTCAGGCAGCGGCAGTATTAATGATTCAGCAGTGAATGATAAAGATTTGATGCTGATTGAGGCGCAAGATTCACTAAAGATTACCGCGACCAAGGCCATGCATGTGATTATTGTTTCAGGTAAGCCCATTGGTGAGGCGATTTATCAGCACGGGCCATTTGTAATGAATACGCATGAAGAAATTGAGAAGGCGTTTTATGACTATCAGCAAGGGACGCTGGTGCAGGCTTCATAAACGTATTGTTGTTACGCCAGTTGAACTTACCCCAACTGGGGATCTAAACTCTAGAGACATTCAAATCTATCTGAGTATCAAACCATGAGCCAAGCCAGCATCCAGTTCAACTTTAGTCAACAACGTGTGCTTATCACCGGTGGTACGTCGGGCATGGGAGAGGCAACGGCTAAAGCATTTGTTAAAGCAGGCGCCCATGTCATTATCTCTGGTCGGAGTCAGACAAAGGCCCAAATCATCATCGAGAGCTTGAAAGCAGACTCTGGTAACATTGATTTTATTGCGGGGGATATATCGCGCAGCGCTGAATGCGATCGGATTGTTAGGCAAGCAGTTGAGCTACTGGGTGGGCTCGATATCGTTGTGAATAGTGCTGGCGTGATTCATCATGCAACAGCAGAAGAAACCACTGACGAACAGTGGCTCGAAACTATGAATGTTAATGTCAACGGCATGTTCTATATTTGCCGCGCAGCAATACCGCACTTAAAAACTGAAGGTGGCACCATCGTTAATATTGCCTCAGATGCCGCACTTACTGGTAGTTATCATCTAACCGCTTACTGCGCGAGCAAGGGCGCTGTACTGCAAATGAGCCGTGCCATGGCGCGTGACTATGCTCGCGATGGTATTCGTATTGTGCCGATCTGCCCTGGTGATGTAGATACGCCGATGCTACGTGGAGAGTTTAAGGATCGGGGGCTTGATCTGGAAACGGGGTTAACAGAGTCAGCAGAAGCGGTGCCACTGAATCGAGTTTGCAGTGCTGAAGAGGTAGCGGATATGGTGCTTTATGCAGCGAGTGATTCTGCGAAATTTATTACGGGTTACCCATTGGTTTTGGATGGCGGGAATCGCGCTTAACAGGTAGAAACGCAATCTATTTTAGTTATGAGCAGCCTAGCTGACCTGAATAAAGCGTTGCCACTGTTTGAGGTGATATTTTGGGCAATGCAAGCGCAATTAAGATACTTAATGGTGATTAATTATAAAATTTGCATATTTAGCGAACAAATACTTAAACTATCCTCCACACTAAAAGGAGGAAACCCATGAAAAAATGGAAAATTAGCCTAGTCGGCGTACTGGCACCTAGCTTATTAATAGTGGCATGCGGTGGTGGTGTCTCAACAAAACCTGAAACCTTGGCAAGCAATTCACCAGCTGCTACACCTAAGCTGAAACCGACTCAAACAACTGGTTCAAAACTGACTGATTCCACCGCAAAACCAAACCCGCCAAAAGGGATTTCTGGAGGCGCCATACAGGCCCACAATAGCGTTAGAAGCAAACACGGCTTGGAGCCCCTAGTATGGTCTACTAGTTTAACAAGATACGCCATTGAATGGGCAAACCACCTAGCCAGTACCAACAACTGCAATATGGAACATCGTCCTAACGGCGGTACTTTTAAGCAACTTCATGGCGAAAACCTTTACTGGGCAGGGGCTACAGCGTGGCCAGATGGCCGACGTGAAGTTCAGGACATTAGCATTAAAGACGCCGTTAAAGCATGGGCTGATGAGGAGCAAGACTACAACTACGCCAACAACTCTTGTAAGCCAGGCAAGCAATGTGGCCACTACACACAGGTTGTCTGGAAGGCAACAAAGGAAGTTGGTTGCGCTTACAAAATCTGTGG
>JBMZDT010000412.1:0-2009 GCA_049614505.1 Leucothrix sp. | reverse complement strand
TGAACAAGGCAATATTGAAGGGCTTTTTTGAAGCTCTTCTACGCCCCCAAAAGTGGTAAATGCTTTCGCTGGTGATAGGTTAAAGCCAGCTCTAAGCAATGCTTGATCGCGAATTCAGGGATCGGTTGTGGTACGTCTAAGACAATGGCGCGATTACCTTCAAATACCAGCTCATCGCCGTGTAACGCGCGAAACGTGTCGACCAACTTGGTTTGGCAATGAAAGAACAAACAGTAATGCTGTGGCGATGCTGCTTTCCAATCCATACGAATCGGGCTGCCTGATTTCACACGGTAGCTCGGCTCACCCCATTTTAAAGACTCTTCGACCTGCCCAAGAGCCAGCACATCAGCCAATTCATAGATATAACTGCGCAACACTTCCAGCCGCAACCGAGCATCTTCAGGATATTCATCGAACCGTTCTTGCACCGCTTTGTTCATTGTCATTGCCTTTAGTTTTCACGCCACATTAAAGAGTAATCGTCTTATAAAAACCCTAACGCTTTCACATCGAATAGATCCACATCACGACTGCCACCATGGATCGTTAAGGTTTGAGCAACCCAATACAAAAGCTGCCGCATACCACCTTAAGCACTCAAAGCAACACGTTGTGAATTCTTCTTGAGCAGTTTGTTAACCGCGCTCATTATCAAAGGTTATTGCTTGTTTAATAGGAATTTACGCAAATCTCGCTCAACACGTTTAACAAACAGAATAAATACTTTGTCACCGTCTTGTTTATAGAAAACACGACATGGATTAACGACAACTTCACGATAATTTAACTGCTCTAATTCTGGCGGAATACGACCCGATTCAGGAAAGGTTTCAAGGCGGTCAACTTTAGAGAAAACTATTTGGCCCCATTGCTTAGCTGCGACAACATTTTCAAGCCGATGTATTCTGCAATATCGTTGAGGTCAGATAGCGCAGGTTCAGTCCAGATTACTTCAACCATTTTGACATTTTGTCCTTGGCATCATCGTGACTCACCACTTTACCATCAGCTAATGCGCGCTCACCTCGTGTTATCCCCTCCAGAATCATCAGACGATTTTGCATAAACTCGTAATCATCAACATCAACCAGATATGCAGAAGGCTTACCGTGTTTAGTAATTAACACTGGTTCTTTAGTGTCGTCGAGATCAGCAAGTATCTTAGTCGCTTGGCGTTTGAGTGATGTAACGAGCTCTACTTTCATTAGAACTGCTCAAAAGGAATATTAAAGTGACACTATTCTATCACTGTGTGTGTAGCAAGCTCCATGACGGCTAACAATTAAGGGTTATACGGCCGCGCTGTATAGGGGATTTGCTTTTTTCATGGTGGGACGTCCCTGTTAAATAGCTCAATAAACACCAAAGTCTTTTTGGTGTACGCCGCTTCAGATCATCTTTGATCGCCGCTATGTTGGTTCTTTGTTCGTCTTTTTGTAGCGCGATTTGACCAAGTGATAACACTAACTGCCATGGCACTATGGCAACATGATGCGAAGCCGTCCAGTCACTTTACTCAGATAATGTGCAGCTCTAAGGAGCCAGGGGGAAATCCGCAAAGCGGCTTATTTGAACGCTTTGCTAAGGGGCAACCGAAACGCAGTGTAGGTTGTCCCGCAGAGGCCATGCTTTTTGTGGCCGGAGTGTACTTGAGCAACTTGTTAGGCATTTACCCTCCTAGCCTTGATGCCATATTTTGCAATGGCGAATATGCGAAGAAAAGCACCACACAAAACACCACAAGAAGCGCACCCGATTTTTTACTTTGTACCGAACCCTTGATGAATAGCACGATAGCAAGAACAACTGCGACCACTATTAATAAAAGAAAGATGCAACCTAACAGGAACTCGATAATGTCTGAAATACCGTACGGCGCATCTGGCTCGATATACACCCCCGCATAAATATAAGCTCGAAAGTAAAGCTTGAACACAAACAAACAAAAAGTAAGCGTTCCGATCCATATAGTTGCTTTCGTACCTTTGCTCAATGTCATAGATGCC
>JBMZDT010000411.1:0-2010 GCA_049614505.1 Leucothrix sp. | reverse complement strand
AGCTCAGTGTTTGCCTGTGCGACTGAAAGCAATAAAAAAGCTAAGCTAAGCAAAGCAGTGATAAGCAGTAAGGCCTTGCTTTGGGCTAGCAATGATTTGTTTAATGGCTTATTGGGCGACTGCCGTAGCGGTGGCAATTTCTCTCTATCGGCTATTGTTGGAACACACCCACCCTGATAAATTGTCATGCAAGAACGCCCGTTTACCATCAAAAACCTCCTTCTCGGATGGTGCTAAGGATAACGCATGAAACGAATCTATTCCTCAATTCCCCTAGTCTTCACCGCTATTTTTTCGCGTCGGGCTTTGTGTGTACTGACCCTGGTATTGTCTGGTGTGTTGTCTCAAACGGTGCTGGCTGATGTAGAAAAAGGGCGTCAACTCATGGAGCAAAGCCGTTTTACTGAAGCGATGCAGGCATTTCTCCCCGCAGCGCAAGCAGGTAATGCGGATGCGGAGGAGCTGATCGGGGTGATGTATGCCATGGGGTTAGGCGTTGAGCGGGATGATCGGCGTGCCTTTGAATGGTATTTGCGGGCGTCGATGAAGGCACATCCTGGAGCACAGTCGGGAATTGGTTGGTATTACGAGGTTGGGCGTGGGGTGGCTAAAGACTTGGTACGTGCTTATATGTGGTATGTGTTGTCAGCGATTGGTGGTGACCCTGATGCAGCGATTAGTCAGGAAGAGGTGATTAAGAAAATGACTAAGGAGCAGGTCAAAGCAGCGCAGATATTGATTGCGGATTATAAGATGCATCTTTATCCGTATGATTAGGTGGGACGCTTGTTGTCTTTGCTTTACTTCGCCCCTCGTCTTTGAGTTGTGTGGTGGGCTGAGGGTTGTTTTTGACTCGGCAGGACTATGTAAAGCAAAGACAACAAGCTTATTTGGCGGTGAGATTATAAATTGGGATGGAGGTCTAATATATGAGCGATGAACAACGTACTGATCAAGACAATGGTGAGCATTGGCTGTTTGCTAAGCCTCTAGCTGAGCTTAAAGAAAACAAGGTCACTATGGCTCGTGTTTCTGGTAAGCAAATTGCAATTTTTGATACGCCTGCGGGCCTTCGTGCTTGTGACAACCGTTGTCCACATGAGGGCTATCCTTTATCAGAAGGGACTATTTCAGATGATTGCACGCTGACGTGTAATTGGCATAACTGGAAGTTTAATCTTGAGAATGGGGATAATCATTTTGGAGGTGATCGGCTTCGTACTTACCCCGTTGAAGTACGTGATGATGAGGTCTGGGTAGAATTAAGCGATCCGCCTTATGACGCGCGCTATGCAACGATTGTGAACAGCTTGCGAGAGGCTTTTGATGATCATGCGTATGACCGTATAGCCCGAGAAGTGGCTCGTTTACAGCAGTTAGGTGCGGACCCTTTGGATGCTTTACGGCTCGCAATTGAATGGTCATGGCAGAAAATGGAGTTTGGCTGGACACACGCTTTTGCAGGGATGGCCGACTGGTTGATGGTGTATGCGGAAAACCCAGAAGATGCTGAGCTACAGTTGGTCTGTTTGGTTGAGAGCATCGGGCATCTGTCTTTTGATGTGCTACGCGAGGCGGACTACCCGTACACAGAAGAGGCGCAGCGTTACGGTGAGACAGGTTTTTTAGCAGCGGTTGAGCAAGAGGATCAACCAACTGCGCTGTCGATGCTACGTGGTGGGCTGCGTGACGGTTTGCAATTTAGTGATTTTGAACGCGGCCTGACTCGCGCCGCGCTGGCTCATTATAATGACTTTGGTCACTCATTAATTTATGTGACAAAAGTGGGCTACCTAATCGAAACGCTGGGCTTGGCAGTGGCTGAGCCGCTATTGCTGTCATTCGTGCGAGGGATGATATTTGCTAGCCGCGAAGATAAGATTCCAGAGTTTCGTCAATACCAAAAAACGCTGGACACCTGGACAAAACAGGCTAAGACGCAAGCCACATCGAATGGTGTGCAAACAGCGGCTAATGGTGATTTATCACCTGATGCAATGCAGTGGCGCA
>JBMZDT010000410.1:0-2017 GCA_049614505.1 Leucothrix sp. | reverse complement strand
TTTGGCTGGGGAAGGCTTTGGTGGTGGATGGCGAATGAAGCAGAAGCTGAGGTCACCTAGGTATACTACGCGGGTTGGGGAGCTGAAGACAGTTAAATAAAACACCAATCAAACAGGGAGCAGGTGACAAGTATCAATTTAATCATAGACAATACCGCTAAGAGACTGAGGCTTCTTAAATGGCATTAAGCTACGTTAAAATAGCGAGTCCGAATCCCAACCGAATAAAAATTATAATGACACGCTTTAGGGTTTTGCCACTGCTACTCGCAGTATTTTTGTTTTCCTCAGCTATCAAAGCAGACTCCATAATTAATTTGAACACAATTGCTGATCCTTTACCTCAGTTTGTCCATAACCCTGAACTCATTAAAGAGCCGGTTACCATTCGTGTAAATCGAAAACACACGCACTTAATTACCTTACATTCTGACAGCGCTTGCAAGCTTAAAGCCAAGGTGATCAAAGTCACTGATGGCGATACCGTCAATGTATTGGATGTGACCAATCAAACATTCAAAATTCGTTTAGCAGGTATCGATGCACCCGAAAGAGGGCAGCCTTTTGGTAAGGCTGCGGGAAAATTTCTGGCCTCATTAATCAATCAGCAAACGGTGTGTGTCAATTGGTACAAGCATGACAAGTACCAACGTCTGGTCGGTGTCATTAGCCATGAAGGCGAAGATATCAATCTGGCGATGATTACGGCGGGTTATGCCTGGCATTCCAAGAAGTATCAGCATGAGAAAAGTGAAGCAGATCGGGACATTTATGATAACGCTGAAGAGCAGGCTCGTTCTGATGTGATTGGGCTTTGGTCGCAACCTGATCCGGCCACTCCGTCTGATTGGCGTAAGGGCAAGCGACCAAACAAATCAGTGAAAGTGCTGGCACTAGTCAGTCCTGATAACTTTAGCTGTGACAAAAAGCGCTTCTGTAAACAAATGACGTCCTGTCAGGAAGCCATTTTCTATTTACAGCAGTGTAATTTATCAAGGCTTGACGGCGATGGGGACGGTGTCCCGTGCAGCAGTAAACTGTGTAAACAGGCATCTGATTACGACATCATAGCAAGTCATTGCAGTGGCCCTGCTTGTAAGGTCGGCAGGATGTCGAAACGTAGCGAAGCCAGTGGAATGCTGAGGGATTTGAAAGGCGTGTTCCCAAAGGAATGAAGCGCATATGGAACTTGTAAAAGCGCGGTGCATCGTACAGCTAAATAATTGATTCAATCGCTTGTTAAAGGGCGCATTGTTGCCCTCTTTTTCTTGCGAAAAATTTACCCGCTAGGATACAAACTAGATGATGTGATTTTAAATTCACAACCGATATGAGGATAAATTCAATCTCACCAGCCGATCCTTAAAATATTTTTTGATATCAAGTAAAGCAATAATGAGCCAAAAAGAAAACAATTAGTTTCATAAGTGCTACCATAACTACAGTTAAATCCTAAGAAAACGCTATAATAAGTTATTAATGATACCGGTGTTCCCCAATGTCACGCATAGTTAAAGAGCAGAAGCGGGCTAACTCAGCCAAGCGTCAAGCAGCACTACTCGCCGTCATTAAACGCATCAACAAGAAAATGGGCAGGGGACTGTTTGTTATGGGAATGGTTTACTGATAGCTGAGTAATGACCGTTAGGTTAAGGCTAATCAAGGAGGAGTCTTAAGTGGCAATGACACTCAGATTGAATGAGAAAGAAGAGCAGGCACTGAACGCAATAAAGCATCAACTGGGATGTGGTTCGGCATCTGCTACCCTGAAAAAAATGATCCTCGAACATGCGTTAGTGGCTAAGCAGCTTGCCGACACGCAAACAAGAGAGCGGCAAGCGACCGACGAACTGAAAGCAATCCGACAGGAAGTACAACACTACTTCCACACCCAAGATAATCTACGAGCACTGGCAAAACCAACATTGATCAGTGGGCGATACCCCGAAACCGAAGAAGGTTTGAACACTCTTTTGCGGCTAAGCCTGAATAGTTGGTTGCTATCAGTTTCTTAGAG
>JBMZDT010000409.1:0-2106 GCA_049614505.1 Leucothrix sp. | reverse complement strand
GTAGTAGCACACCACCCTTTTTCTAAGCCCACCGTTTCACCCCCCTGTACCAATACAATATCTTACTGAATAAGATGATATTTTGTTAAAGTGGCGCATCGCTGAGTTGTGTATAATATAAAGTGTTATCGGTAACATTTTACCTCCCTCAATCCCACAGAGAGCTGTTTTATGAGTTGTGACATTGCCCTAATTGGTTTGGCTGTTATGGGTCAAAATCTGATCCTAAATATGAATGATAATGGCTACAAAGTGGTGGCTTATAACCGTACTACATCAGTGACTCATGAGTTCTTGGAAGGGCCAGCTAAAGGCACTAATATTGTGGGTGCTGAAAGCTATGAGGAGATGGTTAGCCAGCTGAGTACACCACGCAAAATTATGCTGATGGTCAAAGCGGGCAAGCCAGTGGATTCGGTCATTGAAACCTTGTTGCCGTTACTAGACGAAGGCGATGTCATTATCGATGGGGGTAACTCTAACTATCCTGACTCACAGCGCCGCGCAATTGACCTTAGAGAAAAAGGGATTCGCTTTATCGGGACGGGTGTTTCGGGTGGCGAAGAGGGTGCGCGTTTTGGGCCTTCAATTATGCCCGGTGGAAACCCTGAGGCTTGGCCGTTAGTTAAGAACATCTTTCAAGATATCAGCGCTAAAACGGACAATGGTGACCCTTGCTGTGATTGGGTTGGGAGCAATGGGGCAGGGCATTTCGTCAAGATGGTGCATAACGGCATCGAGTACGGTGATATGCAGCTGATTTGCGAAGCCTACCAGTTTATGAAAGATCAGCTGGGCATGAGTAACGATGAAATGCAGACCACTTTTAAGCAGTGGGATGACGGCGATCTTGATAGTTACCTGATTGAAATTACAGCAGATATTTTAGGGTTTAAAGAAGACGGTGAATACGTCCTCGATAGTATTTTGGATAAGGCGGGACAAAAAGGAACCGGTAAATGGACTGCCATTAATGCGTTAGAATTTGGCATGCCGGTGACCTTGATCGGTGAAGCGGTGTTTGCTCGCTGTCTCTCAGCGCTAAAGACGGAACGTGTTGCGGCCTCAGAGATATTATCGGGCCCAGAGGCTGTCGATCTCTCTGCTGATAAAGCGGCATTGCTAGCGGCACTGGGCCAAGCCTTGCTTGCCTCAAAAATTGTCTCCTACGCTCAAGGCTTTATGTTAATGCGTGAGGCATCTGAGCATTATGATTGGGAGTTGCAATACGGCTCCATTGCGCAGATGTGGCGTGGCGGCTGCATTATTCGCTCTGTTTTCTTAGATGATATTAAAGCGGCGTTTGATAAGAATCCAGCGCTGGATAATCTCCTCATTGATGATTATTTCAAAGACAAGATCCAACAGTCACAAACAGGTTGGAGAAAAATCGTTGCCAAAGGCGTTGAGACAGGCGTACCGATGCCCGCAATGAGCGCTGCACTTGCCTTTTATGATGGTTATCGAACAGCAAGCCTTCCAGCCAATTTATTACAAGCACAGCGGGATTATTTTGGTGCGCATACTTACGAACGAGTAGATGGGCCAGAGGGTAAGCGGTACCACTCCAACTGGACAGGGACGGGTGGCGATGTTTCCAGTACAAGTTATGATGCGTAGTCTGGTATTAACATAGGAACCTGACCAATATTGGCTCCCGCTAAGCTACACCTGCATTCCCTTCGACTCCTTTTAGTGTGGGTGTATTTAGCTCTATCTTGCCAATTGTTTTCTTATCTTTGAGGTAATCGGCAACTACCTCCCAGATTTGCTTATTGTCCGGAACGTTCTCCTGCACGCTCGCCCAGCCTGCCACCGGGTACTCTTTTTTTGCATCCAGTGGCTTACCATCCAATACTAAATTGGATACGCGACTGCCCATTGCTGCGGTTGGGTCAAAGCTAAACCCAAGCCCACCGACACGCACCATGTCGCCTCCTTGCTGGTAATACGGGTCTGGGTTAAACAGGTTGTCAGCGACATCTTCTAAAATTTCTTTAATCAGTTCACCGCTCAATAGGTTACGAGTTACGGTGCCATAGGTAATAGCCGTTTGATCGGCGACATGTTCAAACGTAATAGGTTGGCCTGGCAAAATGCTGGTTC
>JBMZDT010000408.1:0-2120 GCA_049614505.1 Leucothrix sp. | reverse complement strand
TACGATGGTACGGATTTCTCACTTAAAACCAAGGCAGGCCGCTTAGCTATTGGGCTGAGTGATGACGACCTCTAAATGAATCAGCGGTTCCTAGCCATAGGTGAGTGCATGGTTGAGATGTCTCCGAAGGGCTCCAGTGACTATGCTTTGAGCTTTGCAGGGGATACGTTCAACACTGCTTGGTATCTTCGCCAGCAAGTGTCTGCTGACCTAGAAGTCGCCTACCTAACTGCAGTTGGGGATGATGTTCTATCAAAGCGCTTAACTGACTTCATACAAGCATCAGGAATTGTGCCTGAAGTGGGCGTAGTACGTGATCGTACGCTAGGCTTGTACATGATCTCTTTAGTTGATGGGGAGCGGAGCTTTCAATACTGGCGTGATACTTCAGCAGCACGTTGTTTGGCAGAATACCTCGATCCACTAAAAGGCCTTGCGAAAGGTGATATGGCATACTTCTCTGGTATTACCATGGCGATCCTCACCAATGAATATAGAGCTATCTTGTTGCATAGACTCAAGCAAATACGAGTCGCTGGAGTCACAATCGTTTTTGATACTAATTTACGGCCTAAGCTTTGGGAAGATGTGGATGAAATGCGTCAGTGGGTTATGCAAGCAGCTGCAGTTGCGGAGATTGTGCTGCCTTCATTTGGTGATGAAATGGAATTCTTTGGTGATACAGATAAGCAGGCAACTTTGCAGCGTTACCAAGGCACTAGCGATAAACAAGTGATTGTTAAGGATGGGCCAAACGCTGTTTTGTTTCAGGGCGAAAATGGAGAACTGGAAGAATACATGCCGATGTTGAACCCCTCGCCAATTGATACTACGGCAGCAGGGGATTCATTTAATGCAGGTTTTTTAGCAGCTTATTTTAAAGGTTTAAGCCCAAAAGAGGCAGTGGCTGCTGGCTGTGACCTAGCTCATCAGGTAGTTTCCGAGTGCGGTGCACTGGTCAGTAACGAGAGGCTGTAAAACCTTAAAACCAATAGGTTAGACCCGTTTTAAGCTCCAAATCATGGTCCTTATCCACAATAGGGCTCTTGGATATTTCATCTGGGTAGTGCTTGTAAATCATGCCCACATCGAAGGTGACTCGCTCCATAAGGTTGGTTCGGGCAGTCACACCCACATAAGGCGTGATGGCATCTTGCCCCGAATACGCCGCGCGTGTAGCTGTTGCTTCACTGCTTTTGACCCCATAGTAATAATCTACCACATCGTCACTTTGCCATTTAACGCCTGCTTGCAATTCCACTGACAGGCTTCTGGGCTCACCTTTTGGCCCTTTTCGGAACAAACCCTGACTGACTTTTAGGTCAACTTCCTTACCTTTATGCTTATTACTCACATCACCAGTAGCGGCAAGGCTCACAGTGCCTAGATTTGTCTTTGTCGATAGACGGCCACCAAGCCCAACTGAGTTGCTACGGTTATCCATCCCTAATAGTTTCTTTGATTCACTCGCCTGATATCCGCGGTCTTCAAAAGCACCTATGATTTCTATGTTGTATTTATCATTATCGAAGAATTTGTAGGAGGCTGTGTTCTCGTCAAGGTTAAAATTTTCTCCACGGTACTGGAAATTAATCCCTCCTGACATTTTTAACTCATTATCATCAGCATGCCCGTCATAGATACTAAGGCTATTGTCAGCAAAGAGGCCAATTCCAAATCGGTTGGGTTGTTCGTCGGCTTGTGTGTTGGCTGACATCAGCGATAAACCAATAGCTGCTGAAAGCATAAGCGTTTTTGTTTTCGTTGAGTTCATCGGGACTCCTGGTTGGTTTGTGTTTTTACGATGAGTTAATGATAGGTTGGGTGACTTCAAAGCTCTGTTTGAGAATTGTTTGTCTTTGTTACTTTTCGACGCTGGAATGTTATGCAGCGCTACAAAACTCCAACATCTTTTAGCTTGTGACTACGGATTGGAATGTGGAAGACTGGATTCAGGCGAGATTTGGCAGTGACCGATAAGCTAATACCGCCATCAGTAGATTTCAGAGATAACAGTTATGAGTTCAGCACCCGATTACCACACAATATTACTTGTTGAAGACGATCAGCGATTATCAGCGTTGATTCGTGAGTATCTGCTTAAGCAAGGCATGAAAGTA
>JBMZDT010000407.1:0-2136 GCA_049614505.1 Leucothrix sp. | reverse complement strand
GCATCTAAACTAACGCCTCTTAAAACCTGGCAGTGGTTTTTATTGGGCATAGGTCTGAGCCAAACAGAAACCGCCCTAATGGTGCTCGTTATTATTTGGCTACTCGCTATCGCACTACGTGAAAAACTCACCAAGAAACTAAGCTACTTAAAGTTTAACGCCATGCAAATCGCCTTAGTAGGCCTGACAGTCGTCGCATTAATCGTTCTTACTGTGGCAGTTGCTCAAGGGTTATTAGGCCGCCCTGAAATGCAAATTGTTGGTAATGGCTCAAGCGCCTACTCAATGAATTGGTACCTAGACAGGGCTGATCCCTTGCTTTCACAACCTGCTGTTGTTAGCGTGCCACTTTGGATATATCGTGCCTTAATGCTTGCTTGGGCACTCTGGTTAGCAATGGCTGTACTGGGTTGGTTACGCTGGGGCTGGCAAGCACTTAACGTAGGAGGGATTTGGATGGCACGCCCTCCTAAAAAACCTGGATCCACAGGTTTATTTGGTCGCAAGCAAGCTGTGACACAGGATCAGGAAACAAGAAAAACCGATATACCTTCAAGGAAAGAACCAATAGATGAATGACCTTATTATAACGCAGACGCAAAAATGGATAGAAACGGTGATTGTAGCTCACAACTTCTGTCCATTTGCTAAGCGTGAGATGATCAAGCGAAGTATCCAATTCGATGTTGTTAAGGATAACAATATCGAACCTTGCTTGGAAAGCGTGATTCTTGCCTGTGAAGAGCTAGACAAGCACCCCGCTATAGAAACAACATTACTAATTTTCCCTAATGGCTTCGCCGACTTCGAACAATACCTAGACTTGCTTGATCTCTCTGAGCGACTTCTAGAGGCAAGGCGATACGATGGCATCTACCAATTAGCAAGCTTTCACCCCGAATATTGTTTTGATGAAGCCGCCTCCGATGATCCAGCAAATTATACCAACCGTTCTCCCTATCCTATGCTGCATTTACTCCGTGAAGCTACCATTGAGCAAGCACTAAAGAATATTGATGCCCCTGAATCCATCCCCCTAAACAATATTGAGCATGCACGCATGATTGGTTTAGAGGCATTACAAAAACAATTGGAAAACTGCTTTGAACGCTCAGCTATTGAATAGCTTAATTTATCAGCGCTTTATCAGCTGAAATTAGAATCCAGCAGTGATGTCAGGTATGCTGTGCGGATATTTAGGTTAGCGTTCAATTATTTGGCAGATACCACTAAGAAGTTTCCTTACCGAATAAACTTTTTAGCACCCATTAACGACTAGCTTCGACAGCAAAGCTTACGAAAATCAGGATAGAAACAATGCAGTGTCGCATCTGTTCAAACAGTGAAAACAATACTACTCACGAAGCGCGCGAAATGATGCTCGGGCTTCGTGATATGCACACCTATTTTGAGTGTGGAGAATGTGGTTGCTTACAAATCGCTGAGGTACCTGAGAACATACAGGATTATTACCCAAGTGATGATTATTACTCTTATGATGAAATAAAAGCCGAAACTGGGCTCAAGAAAATGATGATTACGGCTCGTGATCGTTATGCAGCGACAGGGCAAGGATTTATTGGCAAGCTACTACAAATGCGCAAGCCACATGACAAGCTACCCCGTTTGCAAAAAGCTAATATCAACATGCAGTCAAAAATTCTTGATGTTGGTTGCGGCGCTGGACACTTACTACATTCTCTTAAAGAGTGTGGTTTTGAGAATGTCGCAGGTGCTGACCCTTTTAATGCTAAGGAAATTGAGTACCCCAATGGTTTAGTGATTGAGCAAAAATCCATCCATGATGTGACAGAAAGCGGATGGGATTTCATTATGATGAATCATTCATTCGAACACGTAATGGATCAGCATGAAGTACTCGCTAAGATTGAAGCGCTTTTGAAGCCAGGTGGTATTTGTATGATTCGAGTACCGACTGTTAGCAGTTGGGCATGGGATCACTATGGTGTTAATTGGGTTCAGCTCGATGCTCCTCGCCATCTCTTTTTGCACTCACAAGAAAGCATGCAAGCCTTGGCGGATCAAAGTGGCCTTGAGCTGCACGACACAGTCTATGACTCTTTTGCATTTCAATATTGGGGCAGTGAGCAATACTTAAAAGACATCCCGTTACAT
>JBMZDT010000406.1:0-2219 GCA_049614505.1 Leucothrix sp. | reverse complement strand
AAGCCGCTGAAATCAAACTGACCATTAACAGAATCCCACAGACTTGTGACTCCAGATGGCAAGAAACTCTCCACAATCGTACCCGTAGATGCGTCAAGAGTTAATTTTGTTTCGACTCCGGCGGGGACGCTTATTGGTGTTAAATCACCATTGATGTAATTAGCCCAGCCAGCTTTAACTCCCGAACCGCCTGCGTTTAAAAATGGCATATATTTACTCCATAAAAAAGGGGCTTTCGCCCCGACACTTAACTTTAGGCAAAGACTACAACGTCTGCACCACCTGTCCTGATTACCCCGAGCAATGGTGCGTAAGGCTCCCATGCAAAAGGCTCAGCAGTGAATACCATAGGCTCACCGCCATTTAACACAACTTCAACAGTAGCGCCGCTTTGATTTTGAATTGCGACAATAGGTGCTTTAAATGTGTCATAGATATTGATATCAGTATTTGCAGCTAACTTATAGCCACGGATGTGCTGATTAGGTTTCATATCAACCCGCCTTGGCAGACTCAACCGCCTGTTTCATTTTGTTAGCATCACCATGCAACTTGTTAACCTTGGCATGCTCAATATTTGAAACCTCACCAACCTTTTGACGCATCATGCGCAACTCGTGAATAGTGGGCTGCTTGATTGGCTGCAATGGGTTTTCACGGCAGAAAGCATCGTATTCGCGCTTGGCCTTTTCCGTTGCGGTTAGTGATTTGGTGTAAGATGAGAATAGTTTATCTCGTTGCTTTTCGATATCTGACATATAAACCTCAAGAAGGAATAGCGCCCATTGCTGAGCGCCAAATAATTAACCGTTGGTTTGCAGGAATGATAGCGGGATGTTTTTAGGGTCCCAGATTCGATTCCAGTTGGCCGCATTTTGCAGTTCTGCATAAGTTGCAGATTGACCAGCAACGGACGTATCAGTCCATGTAAAACCAACAGGCATGATAATGTCAGTACGGCGTGAGAAGATTTGTTGCTCACCACCACCGTTACCACTTGTTGGGTCACGCCATAGCTCAGAGGCCAATGTTTGCGGCATGTTGCCCTCACCAGCTTGCACAGCGCCTAAGCCAAATAGGATTGACGTGTAAGTCGGGCGGTTAGTGCCTTGAATAACAACAAGCGAATCATCAACAATTACGCGCTTACCTTGAAATGTCGCAAAGCTGGCATCTTCACTAGGTCGCACAAACGTGATCAAGTTGAGAGCGTACAAGCCGTAGTAAACGCTAGAGTGCATACCAATCGCACCAATCGAATCAAGGTTATCACCTTTCAGCTCCAGCGCTCGGATAAAGTTTAGCGCGCTTGCCTTTTCCGCATCAGTGATAGGTGTATTAGCATCAGTAGCAACGCTAAACAGCATATCACCGCCGTCATTGGCGATGTTATCAGCCAAGATACCTTGCAGCGAGTTGATCAAACGAGACTGGTTATCAGTAGCCCAGTATGAGCCGATTCGATCTGTAATGCCCATCACAGGGTCTTGCAATGCAATGCCGCGCGCCAAGTCCATAGCAGACCAAGCTTTTGCACGTGCAGCTTTGCGGTAGGCCATTTGTTGAGTGCTAAGATTTGCAAATGGGATCTTATCCGCTTGCACGTCATTAGTGTATGTCGGCTCGTCAGTTACAAGCGGCTTGATGTTATCAATCTCGCCCTTGAAACCAGACTGGCCACATAGAGTTGACAGTTCACCATTAGCAACCTGCACACCAGATTGAATAAACGCATTCTTTTCCACCTGAGCTTCTTGAGCCATGGTGGTAAAGCGTAGCGGATCATAAATATCAGAGATTTGAACAGTAGCCATTTTAGTTACCTTTTATTGAGTTAAGTTAGCCAAGTAATTACTTGTTGCATTACTTTTGCCTGCATTATTTGGCGCGTTGTTACTAGGTGTTGATCGATTATTGCTGCCCGAATCTGGGGCTTTCATCATCGACGCATAAGATTGGTTTTCAGCCATAGCAGTTTTTAGCGTATCAATAGAATCAAACTCTTGCTCACCTAGTTTAAACTTCTGAACTACCGAGCCATCGTCAGCCAGTGTTGTAACTACGCGATTAGATGCAATGTCATAACCTGCCGTTGCATCATTGAACATTGATTGAACCTGAGCTAAAGCCGCCTCATGAGTGGACTTGCGAGAAGCTTCGTTAGTTTCTGCAATCCGCTTGTTAAGCGCCTCATTCTTTTCTTGCTCAGCCTTGTAAAC
>JBMZDT010000405.1:0-2227 GCA_049614505.1 Leucothrix sp. | reverse complement strand
CTCATAAGCTGGCGTCAGTCGCTGCTCCTCGCGTATAGGGTTGATCAAGTAACCGCACTGCCACCCTTGTATATACTCAGGATCTACGTCGGCCTTCTCCATTGCTACCACTGCATTGTAATACTCTTGGTTCATTTGGCTTACCTCATTCAACCGAATTAGTTTGTTGTTTACTTAAAACTCTTATTACTGACTGCGTTTAGCCGCATTAAACGCATCAAGGGCTAGCCCATTGTTCAGAACTGTTCTCACCTGCTCTGCGGCTTCCATCATAGAACCTCCCTTTTCAAGATGCGTGAGCGCAATAGACGCTGAGTAGACTAGTGAGTCATACATAAGGCCCTGTTCGCCCGCTAACGCCGCTAATCCCATTTTTGCAGACACCGCTGCTAGGGCTTCGCCATCAACGGGTAGTGCAATGCCGTCAGCCACAGCCACACTGGGCAGACCTTCAGGTATTGGCACAGCACGCGAGGTTGCAGTAATTGCGACATCTTGAGGAGACAGGTCGCGCTGCGCCAACTCGCTACCTTCACGATAAAAGAACAGTCGGCCTTGCTGCTGTAAAGAAGGAATAGTGCCACCTTCAACGCCCCGCACAAACATCGCGGTGTCAAAGCCCGCTTGCCGTGCCAACGAGGCGTAAATGGGCGGATAGGCCTTATGTACATAGCCACACATAAAATGTGTTTTATGACGCCCACGTATTGGGCCAATCAGCGATTCGACCGTGTTCAATACCTGACGCTTGACCATCCGCTCGCGTAAATCCATTAACTGATTCAAGCCAGGCGCAAACTGCTGCTGATCAACATAGGCCCACCCAATATCCGCTACCTGTTGGGCAGCAGCCTGCACCGATAATGTAACATCCAAACCAGCCGCTTTAAGCACACGGTGATGCGTTGCACCAAACTTTGGCCCAACCACTTCGAGACCATGCGAAACAGCATTTACCCCTAGCGCAGCCAGCACGGCAGGTAAAAATGGCGAAGCGGGTACACCTCTGGCGTAACCGTCGTAAGGATCTGACACATCAACCAGCGCGTCTACATCAGCAACAACCTGCTCTGATGAATCAATCAATGCTTGCAAGATACCTCTGTTCTCCTCATCGGTTTCGCGCTTCATGCGTAAAGCAATAAACAAAATCGACGTTTGTACAGGATCAGGATGATCATTTAGGATCACACGCATAACATCGCGCGCCTCTTCAAATGACAGGTCTTTACTGTAATCAGGGCCAGTTGCAACCTTTTGGATACAGTGTCGTAAGTGAAGCTGGGGATTAAAATCAGTCATAATTGAAATAAAGTATACGGCGCTAAGCCCAATTCTGAATACCTCCATCGGGAGGGGAAATTTAAGTGATGGTATTGTAGGGTGATTTATCTGATTCTAACGACTAATCAAGGCTTTTCCATGACAAACTCACACTATACCAATGAAGAATCCGTCGACTTGGCCAGCGCTAAAGCCGCTTTTGAAAGCAAGCAGTTTACGCTAGCGATGCAGTTATTTACCCCTTTTGCTCATAAAGGCGATGCCCAAGCTAAACACCTGATGGCAATTATGCACCAGAATGGGCTCGGCTGTGTGCCTAATCCACTCCAAGCTTACAAACTCATGAAAGAGTCAGCTGAGGCAGGCTACGCAATGGCTCAACATGGAATAGGTTTTATGTATATGCAGGGAGAGTGCATTGGTAAAAATGGCGCAGAAGCTGTCAAATGGTTTGAACGTGCTGCTGAGCAAGGTTTACAGGGATCGCTAACCACACTAGGCATGATGTATGAGCAAGGTGATGGCGTTGAACAAGACTTAGAAAAAGCACAAGCACTTTATAAAAAAGCAGGATTTAATGGCCTAGATTAGCCAAGACATTGTGTTTAAAAAATAACAACATAAATAAATTTTATCGAAGTAATTTTAGTTCAGTATCCGTTCATCGCTCACCCGTAGAATCGAAATCAGCTTCTAGGGGCTACAACGCGACGGCACGAACAACAACAAGAAAGTAGAAAAATAAGAAGAGACGTCGATGTTGGTTTATAGATCAAAACAGAAGATTAAACTTTTTTAAATAATCTTCACAAAAAGGCTTGCGTCACTTAGATCAGATCTATAGAATGCGCAGCTTCTTCGCCGCAATAGCTCAGTTGGTAGAGCAACTGACTTGTAATCAGTAGGTCCCGAGTTCGACTCTTGGTTGCGGCACCAAAGATAT
>JBMZDT010000404.1:0-2287 GCA_049614505.1 Leucothrix sp. | reverse complement strand
GCTGTGGCTTCCAGGCCTCGTTGTAACATGGATAATACATCTCCCCTTGAACGCCGTAACAGTGTGTCTTTAAAGCGTGTTTTCCAGGGCATATTATCTTGATATTCAACGGTTCTATCAACAATTGGCCGCTTTGATTTAAGATGCGTTACATAGACCATGACCTCGCCTAAGTCTGGACTGTCGATTGTTGCACAAACGGGCTCGCGACTAAATTTAAAGGCGTTGCTTGATGGGATATTTTCTGTAATTTCATGGGCAATTGAGACGGATTGCACACGCTTGAAAGGGTATCGAGAAGCGATGGCTACCACAGGGCTAACGTAGACTTCGCCGTCATCAGGGTCGGTTTTTGGGGAATCTGTGGTTGCAAAATAGGGGTAGCCAGCACGATTAGCTAGTGTTTCTAGAGCGTCAACGCTGAAGACTTCTTGAAAGCCAACGACATCAGCATCCATTGTGACGAGCTGTTGCTCAACCCAGCGTTGTTTTTTTTTCCACTGCCGAGAGTGATAGGTGTTGCCTTCTTGGCGTTCATACCAGTAGTAGCCTTGCTCAGCAAATTGGTAGAGGTTAATCGTCGCAAGCTTCATGTAATTCCTATATTCCTTGGATCGTTGTACATAACGCTAAGGCCTCTGCGAGTTATCATTTGAGGCTAACGTTATCTGTTCACGGCTGCGCTTAGGCAGCTGCTGCTTTAGCAGGGTTTCAAATTCTGTTGCTGATACAGGTTTTGAATAAAGATAACCTTGCCCAAAGTCACAACCATTGTCACGGAGTATTCTACTTTGCTCAATGGTTTCAATACCTTCAGCGATAACCTGTGTATTGTAAATATGCGCGATCTTGATGATTTCATTACACAGTGCTTTTGTCTTTTCATCATACATAATATTGTTGACAAATGAGCGGTCGATTTTTAAGAAATCACTGTGTATTTCCTGCAAATAAGACAGTGATGAATAGCCTGTTCCAAAGTCATCAAGCGCGATTCCTATACCGCTATCGCGTAATTTTTTAAGCTTACTCGTTACGTTTTCATCTAAATTCAACAGTAGGCCTTCGGTTATTTCAACAATGAGTGAATTAAAAGGCAGGCCCAGCTTATCCATGTGTGCAAGCCAGTCTTCTACCACACAACCGTCATCAACATATTGAGCGGGTGATGTATTCACACTGATTTTAAAGTCGGTGTGATATTTGCGACGCCACTGAATAAGCTGTTCGGTGGCTCGATAAAATATCCAGTTTCCAATATCAACAATCATATTGGTTTCTTCGGCTAAGCGAATAATTGAGTCGGCACCCAGCAGGCCTTGAGTTGGATGCTGCCAACGAATCAGGCATTCAGCCTTAATGATCTTGCCAGTTTTAAAACAAACAATGGGTTGGTAATACACTTCAAACTGTTCTGCTTTCACCGCCTCACGGAGTTCATTAATGGTACGCATTCGGGTCTGTGCACTAATACGCATTTCCAATGAAAAGTATTGATAGCGATTGCGGCCAAGCGCTTTTGCTTCATACATGGCCTGATCCGCATTCATTAGCAAGATTTCATGTGTACTGGCATCTTCAGGGTAACGTGTAATACCGATACTTGCGGTGATATGAAACGCTTCAAAATCGATTAAAAATGGTCTAGCAAGCGCCTTTAGAACACTTTTTGCAATGTTTTCAGTAGTTTTAGAGTCATCAATGGTGTTGAGGATAATCGTAAACTCATCTCCACCTAAGCGAGAAACAATGTCTTTTTTTCTGACACAATTAGTTAGGCGGTCGGCCGCCTCTCTAAGCAGCAGGTCGCCTGCCTTGTGACCATGTGTATCATTGATAATTTTAAAGTTATCCAGATCAATGAACATCAGAATGAATGATGAACCTAGATCTTTTCCCTGCTGGATAGCGCTCTCCAAATGTTTGTTAAATTGACGACGGTTGGGTAGGTGGGTCAATGCATCAACATTAGCTTGTTCCCAAATCAACTGTTCAGAGGCTTTGTGCGCACTGATATCCGTATGCGTACCGACCATGCGGGTAGCAACACCATCACCATTTCTGTTGATCACCATGCCACGCGATAACATCCATACCCACTGCCCTTGGCTATTTTGGATACGCTGTTCAATAGAATAGTCGGTTGTCTTTCCCGTCAGATGATCTTGCATTGCTCGGTTAGCAGCAACCACATCATCAGGGTGAATGTACTCATTCCAAGCAGACATTTGGGGCTCTTTGGTAATTCCCGTGGTCATACACAACATGTAGTGTTTCCTGTTGACTG
>JBMZDT010000403.1:0-2334 GCA_049614505.1 Leucothrix sp. | reverse complement strand
GCGCCACTTTAACAAAATATCATCTTATTCAGTAAGATATTGTATTGGTATAGGGGATGAAACAGTGGGCTTAGAAAAAGAGTGGTGTGCTACTACCTATAAAATCCCTGAGTTACTGCATCGTGATAATTAACGGCCTTGGGCAAAACTGCTGCCTAGCTCCCGCAACCATACTGACACCTCAGAAATGCCACAGGTAGCACACAGATGAGGATCTTACACAACCCAAACTGACCAATAACTGAACAAAAATAAAGCTTATAAAATAGACTGATGAGAACAGTTTTTTTGCTGATAATTCGCGACAAACTATCCTGGCAAATCAAATGCTACACGTACGCCATAGTGATCTGAGGGACGTGCATTAATCTGTTTAATCGCTTCCTTGCCAAATACTTCAAAGTGTTTTACTGGCAAACCATGCACCCAAACCCGGTCATAACGTGCTTTGTAATGCCCTGCCTGCCATGTCGTGACGTGACGTACTTTTTTATTGAACCTGTGTACTCCCAGGCATCATCCACATAGCCTTGATTAATGGCTGCCCACTCCGCTTTTCGCAAGTTAGTATCGCCAGCAAAAATGCACGGCCCACTATTCTCCATCAGATCAATTATAAACTGCCCTTGATCAATCCGCTGCTTTGCACCCGGTTTCATACTTTCCATGTGCGATGTCAATATCGTTAACCCATCGACTTTTACCACAGACACACCACGCCCCTGATCGCTCCATGGGAATTTAGTAAAGCTAGATTCTAAAACCTTCGCCTTAACAGCGATTACTTCAAAGTAGGAGCTTTCAGTGGGCTCTGTCGGATAGAGCACAAACCCTGCTGCCTCTAGATGAGGCTTTACATGCGCATAAAAACTTCGCTCCACGACTTCTTGTAATACAACAATGTCTGGAGAGTTTGGCTTAAAACCAAGCAGTACTGCTTCTTCAATTGGCGCACCAAGCAATAGCTGGAACATCGCTGACTCTGTTCGCACATCAAGCTCTCGGTCTTCCAAACCATTTAAATTCCAACTAACTAGTTTCATCACATTACTCAATCTTACGAGGCCTTCTATACTAACAAACTAGCCTTTAAAACCTAGCTGCTCTATAGATTTTTTGATTGCTACTTCGACCGGAGTTTCTTGCAACGGCATAACCAAGTCCTTGAGCTTTGTTCCATCTAATCGGTGTGGCTTATCCCACAAATAAGCAACTTCACAAACTTCCCTCAGCATAGGCACCACAAAACCAATTATGCGTAAAAGCAGCCATGGAACCCCGGTTGTCTTCAAAGTCCGGTGCGTAGCTTTCTCTATGTGGGCTTTCATTTCATTCCCAGTCATCACATGACCTGCAAACATGAACTGAGAGAAATTAGGCAATGACTCGGTGCGATTAGCCACTCCTACAAAAGCACTGGCTAAGTCTGGCAAATAGGCCCATGAGTGAGGAACATCCAAACCTCCTGGATAGGTAAACGCCCCTTTACTCAGTTTGGAAACGATTGATAGATCAAACCACGAACCCGTCCCTGCGCCACCGTAGAAATCTCCCGCTCGAAGCACAACCGTCTTTACATCACCTTCATTGGCAAATAGCTTTTCCATTTGCTCGCGTATCTTGCCTTTTTTAGTGTCAGCACTGAACGGTGTCGTTTCATCACAATGGGGCGGAATAGATTTTCCGTAGTTGTACACATTGCCTGGAAATAAATGCACAGCACCATGAGCTTTGGCAGCTTTTAGTGCATTTTTGGCAAGTGGTAACGCCATTTTATCCCACTTTGTGTAGAGCGGATTTAACCCATTGAATATGAAGTCAGCACCTTCAGTTGCTTGGATTAATTGCTCAGCATCCATCGCATCAGCAGCTCGTGTTTCAACGCCAGCTGGGCAGTCTCTAACCTCCCCACTTCGTGTCACTGCAATGACTTTATAAGCAGCATTATTAAATGCCTGCATTGCCTCGTTCGCCAACCTTCCATTTGCACCTAAAATCGCAATCATCTTCATTTGTATTCTCCTTAATAGTTAATGGAGAAACTTTATCAAATCATTTTTTTATGATAAATAGATAAAAATAAACCCTTAATATTCAAAAATGAATAGTCTATGGATTGGAATTTAATTCAGACATTTCTTGCCGTTGTTGATGAAGGCTCGCTTTCAGGCGGCAGTAACAAGCTTGGCATCAGCCAACCCACCGCTGGCCGACACATCAATGAACTGGAATCATCACTCGGCCTCACGCTGTTTGTTCGAGGACGATCAGGCATGACGCTAAGGTGATTTCCAATATCAAAAAAACCATCAACATTGCTAGTGATTTTCCCCT
>JBMZDT010000402.1:0-2346 GCA_049614505.1 Leucothrix sp. | reverse complement strand
GAGGAGGAGCAAACCAAACATTCCCATATCGCTAAACCGGAACCAACTCACATGAGACCCATATGAAATACGCATCCGTCACCAATCGACTCGCTACACTAGGTGGCGATAAATGGGAAATCTACGCCCTCGCTCGCCAACTGAATGCTGAAGGCGCTGACATTATAGAATTAACCATTGGCGAACCCGACATCCCCACGCCAGACTTTTTAGTCGCTCAAGCCGCCAAATCTATCAGCGAAGGTCGCACGCTCTACTCTACTGGACGAGGTGAACAAAACCTGCTGGACGCCTTAGCAAAACGCTATACCGAACGCATGCAGCGCCCCATTAATGCAAACCAAGTGCTGTGTTTTCCAGGCACACAAACATCACTTTATGCCGTGATGCGCGGGTTAGTCGAAGCGGGGGACGAGGTACTGCTGGGTGACCCACTTTACGCGACCTACGAGGGTGTCATTGCTTCAACAGGGGCAACCTTCGTCCCTGTACCACTACGCCCAGAAAACGATTTCCGCATGAATGCAGCGGATCTTGAGTCGAGAATTACCGATAAAACGCGTGTGATTATGCTGAATACACCGCATAACCCAACAGGCGCTGTGCTGACAGCTGAAGATGTTCAGGCTATCGGAGAACTGGCAATAAAACATGATCTCTGGATCGTCTCCGATGAGGTTTACGATGAGATGGTGTTCAGCACATCGACCTTTGTATCACCACTACAGTTTGAAGCATTTGCCGAGCGCGTAGTGGTAGTGAGTTCGATCTCCAAATCACATGCAGCACCCGGTTTTCGCAGTGGCTGGTGCGTTGGCCCAGAAGAATTCTGTGCAAAAGTGCTGCCTCTCTCAGAAACCATGCTATTTGGAAACCAGCCTTTTATTGCAGACATGACGGCACTGGCAGTTTCCACTCCGTCAGCCGCCGCCGCAGGCATGATGACGCGCTTTGAACGGCGTGCAAGATTACTCGAGTCAAGGCTGCACACCGAATCAAATTTAAAAGTACAGCTACCAGAAGCGGGCATGTTTGCACTCGTTGACGTATCGGCCACAGGTATGACTGGTTACGATTATGCTGTGCATCTGCTTCATCATGGTGGCGTTGCGGTGATGCCTGGATCATCTTTTGGCCAATCGCTCACCCACTGGGTTCGCATTGCACTGACCACTGATGACACACCGTTTAATGAAGCCTGTTCACGAATGATTGCTCACTCAAAACAGCTATAAATGCTCCAACCGACACAATGTTGCATTAAAAAACGTTACCACCTCAAATCAACAGGCAGGAATTGATATGACGATTGGCGAAGCACTGGTTAGCTATCTTGAAACACGCGGCGTTGAGGTCATATTTGGTATACCGGGCGTGCATACGATAGAGCTTTATCGAGGACTGGCGCAGTCTTCAATACGCCATGTCACCGCAAGGCATGAGCAAGGTGTTGGATTCATGGCCGATGGTTACGCGCGAGCTTCAGGACGTGCAGGCATAGCCTTTGTTATTACCGGCCCTGGGATGACGAATATGCTAACCCCAATGGCGCAATCACTTGCTGATAGCATTCCTATGCTGATTATCTCAGGCGTCAATGAAACCGCTAGTCAAGGCTTGGGCTTAGGGCACCTTCACGAACTCCCCAATCAATTAAGCTTGTGCGCACAGGTTGCAAAAACAGCGACCCAAATTACGCAACAGGAGGAGTTAATCCCTGCGCTACATCAGGCTTTTGAAGATTTCACTACAAAACGCCCGGCCCCCATACATATCCAAATTCCAACCGACATTATGAAGCAGCCCTTTGATTGTCAGGACGATTTGATGTCCAAAGATCAGGCCGCTAACATCAAGCTGCCTTACCATGCAACGCCCGATAGCATGCTCCACCCTGACAAAAACCAAATCATTGATGCAGTAGCACGCCTTACACAATCAAATAAAACGGTCATTCTTGCAGGTGGAGGGGCTAAGCAATGCACAAGCACCTTAGAGCATATTGCGGAAGCACTCGCTGCTCCAGTGGTACTCACAGGGAATGCGCGCGGTTTAATGCACCAACACCCGCTCTGCATTCCTGCTAGTCCCAGCTTGGAGGCTGTTCGGGCGCTGATTCGAGAGGCTGATTGCATATTGGCCGTGGGCACTGAAATAGGCTTTACGGATTATGACGTGTACCGTGACGATGGCTTTCCAGTAATTGACACACTTATTCGCATTGATATCTGTGCAGATCAGCTAGTGAAGTATCAAACCGAGCGATCACTTCAAGGCGATGCGAATCATGTATTAGCTGCATTATTAGAACAGTTAGAACCGACTCAAGCGGCTAAACACACCGAA
>JBMZDT010000401.1:0-2363 GCA_049614505.1 Leucothrix sp. | reverse complement strand
ATGCCCAAGTGTAGCGTGTACCTCTGCTTTCTCGCTCTGGCATATCGGGTATTTGAGGTAGTGCAAACTGCTGAGTGTCTTCCAACAAAGATGGATTGCCATCGGTGAAACCAAACTGTGTGGCGTACTGGCCGTTTACAACGCCCGCAGGCTCTGGATCACGATAAAAATCATCCAGCGAGTTTGGGTGCACAAACGGCAAGTGGTAATACTCATTGAACACATCGAGGAACGCTTTCCAGTTGCAGTTCACAGTAAACTCATGGCGTTTATAGCTACGTAAACGGTCAAATGACCACGGTGCGTGCAACTCAGAAAAATCACCTAGCCATTCAGCCAGCGGCGGCACATCGTCACTTAACGCAATGAACGCAAAGCCTGATTGCTCAGCGATGGGCAGTTCCAATAAACCATACTCTGCTTTGTTTAATGCCTGCTCATAACCTGTTCGTGGAAACTTGGGTGCTTGCAGTAACTGACCATTGAGTTGATAAGTCCAACGGTGAAACGGGCAGCTGAAAGTTTTACAGCGCCCATCGCCTGCTTCCATCAAGCGCGCGCCACGATGGCGGCAGCTGTTCACATAAGCACGCAATTGCTGTTGCTCATCGCGGCAAATAATTACAGGGATATCAATAATTTCACGGCTGCTGTAGTGCCCAACCTCAGTCCATTGATCCGAACGGCCTAGGCAGATCCAAGCACACCGGAAAATCTTCTGTTTTTCCAGTGCTAATACTTCAGCAGCGCTATAGCTTACGCTAGGCAAGGATGCGGATTGGCTAATCGGTGGCGCTACCTGTTTTAACTGTTCATAAAAATCAGTGAGGTCGCTAGGGGCTGCTGCACCAGCAAAATGCTTAGCTGCAACGCTATCTAATTGCGCCGCCATCAAGCAGCCAACGCGGGTAGACCAAACACCTTACCCTTGTGCAGATGCGCCTCGTCATAGGCCTTGCGGGCAAACACTTCTTCTACCATTTCGGTGAAAAACTCTAGCGGCTTGCTCTCGTAGTTTGGATCGAAACAGTTTTGATCCCAGCGCTCACAGAAATCGACAGCACTTTGATAACAAGGATGCCCCGCGTGCTTCTCTCGCTCAAACTGATCCCAGCCGTAATGATGCCCGTAATACACCATTTGGAAAACGCCATGATTTTCGATTACCCATGTCACTTCTTCACGAACAAATGGACGCAGGATCTCGGCAGCAAAACGATCGTGATTTTGTGGCGATAGGCCGTCGCCAATGTCATGTAACAAGGCGCCAACCACCCAATCTACATCTGCACCCTCGCGCCAAGCATGTGTCCCAGACTGAAGCGCGTGTTCTAAACGCGTGACTTGATAACCACCAAAGGTTTCTTCTGCTTGAGAAGCAAGCTCCTTCATTAAACGCCGCGCAGTGCCAGAACAAAACTCATGCTCCTTGTCGCGCAGCATTTCATATTCGGCTTTGGTGCCGTATTTCATTTCAGTGAATGCTACTGTTTCCACTCCACACCTCTCTTTTGTTTTCTCTTCGTCGTTACGCTGGTGTTTATGTAGAAATGCCCCTACCTAAGATGATTTTGTCTGGCAGGTAGTCAGCGCAACGGCCCATCAAGCTAAAGCCATAGGCATTTGTATCACTATTTACCCTTAACTTAAATGAGTACCGCACCTTACATGGTGCCCAATGCAGTGATGACGTACATCGTATTGCTGCTACCTGCGCTATTCGTTGCAGTAATCTCCCACTCATAGCCTGGGACAAAGTCGCTAAATGAAATAATCCCGCTGTTCGAGATAGACACACAACAAGGCGAATTAGCGTAACCAACAATGGCCCAAGTCGTTGCCACCCCTCCGCTATTATAAGGCGTTAGATCAAACGTCACTGGGTTGTTGATAGTCGGATGTTTTAACCATAAAACAGAGGGAGCCAGACTTGGCGGAATCTGAGCCAGCACATCAAAAGAAACAGTAGTTGTATTGGTATTATCATCGCTATCGGTTCCCTCAACCACAACACTGAAGCTGCCTGTTTCGGTCGGCGTACCTTGTATTTGCGCCTTTGTTGCGCCCGTTGCCACTAACGACATGCCATTAGGTAAAACACCACTGATAATCGAATAGCTCACACTTTGCTCTATACTGGCAGGCCTAAGCAAAATAGGTGTTGCGGTGAAATTAATCCCATAAATACCCTGCTGGGAATGCGTAATTTCAAGGGGTGCGCTACTGTAAGCATTGAATGTTAAACTGTAATTGCTTCCCCCTGATACGAACGTTATGCACTGCTCATTAGTCGATGCGACTTGGCCATTAACGTAATACTCCACCCACAAGCAAGACTCACCGCCACTGGCGATAAATAATGG
>JBMZDT010000400.1:0-2392 GCA_049614505.1 Leucothrix sp. | reverse complement strand
GGTTGCTGTTATAAAATATGGCATTGTCTGTTTGTATCGTTTGATTAAACAGCGTGAGTGTTGATAAAGCCGTATCAATTACACTGGGGACGCCTAGGATGAATGTCTGGATTTGTGTGTCAACCTTGCTGAGCCTCACAATAGTGAGTTCGCCATCACTACCTTTTCTGATCACAGCAACCACTGAATCGCCCACCGCAAAATCATTGAGAGACAGCATGGTAGTATCGGTCGCTTGCTCATTTAACAACAGTGTAAAGGCGTCTATCCGGGCTGTTTGACCGAGTAACTCAACCTTTTTTTCACTAAGATCAATGGCTTGTAGCGTCGATTCAACCACGATTTCGCTTTCAGAATCTATCACCGTTACCTCATCAGCGACTAGCTCACCAGCGGCATTGCTTGTGCCTGTTATACGCACATAGGCATCTTGTTGCAGTGCACTCTGCGTTGGGTTGATCACTGTTTGACTCGTTGTAACAATGGGAGAGTCATCCACTGAAAAAGCGTCTGCTGAAGTAAACGCTGTCACAAACCCTTCAATTTCATACAGCCCAGCTACTTGAAGCAGTTGGTCATCTAACGTGATTTTAGAGGCTTTGAGTGTGTCATTTTGTAAGTTTTCATTGGTGGTAACAATGAGGTAAAGGTCATCTTTTAATGTATCAGTTGTCACGCCAGTAAATTGAGACTGTGAATAGTTGACCGTCAACCCGTCGATATTAAACGTCTGCAAGTCTGCATCGATATCGCTGATAAAACCCTCAAGTTCAAGCGCTGTACCATCAATGTAGCTTTCATTTTTGAGGCGAATGCTACTGGCTTTTATCTTTCCGTTTGCTGCGCTAAAACCCGACACTTCAACAATATTATTAGTTTGGAGGTCAGCGGGTTCTTTGAAGCCGTAAAATAGTGTCAAATCATCGATCACCACGGTTTGTTTCATGATCTCTATGGTGTTACCACTGAGGGGCTGAGTCACTGGCCCTGTAATGGTGTCAGCATAGGTAACGAGTTCGGCAATCCCCGTTTTCTTATCGGCATTAATCGTGCCTTTAACACGTATGATATTGCCTAGATCTAGATCACTTTGTTGGGCCGATTCGCCATTATATTGGAACTGGGCAGTGTCGGTGTTGTAGTGGACGCCATTTACGTAAACACTGCCAAATGCGGTAAGGCGGCCAATTGCTGTGATGCCTGTTCCACCAATGCCGTTCGCCAGCTGCAAGGCATCGCCACCACAAGCATTTAGCAAGACGCAGCTTAATAACAGGCAGAGAAGTCGGTATAAGCGTTGTGCGGGTCTGCTAAATACGGTCATTTTTCTGATTCCTCTGCTTCGTGGTAGACATACAGTCCTATGTTTAGGCGCTGCTTATTTTCAACTTTGGCCATATCTTTGGTTTTAAGTGACATGGCTAACTCATTTAAGGCCATGAGTGTTTCCATGCCTCGATTGGCCACGAGTTCGCGTAACGCTTCGATGGACTCATCACTTAACCCATCATAATAAATGCAGCGCTCAAAGAAAGCGGGCTGCTGGTCAAGGAGATTATGGGTGCTTGCGGCAAAGTGATCGGCGAGATTGTGGCCTAGAAAGAAAGCTTTTTCATCTAACCCTTTACTGGGTATAAAGGCTTGCGTATTAAGTGTGATGATCTTATCACGACTCATGCTAACGACACCAAGGTTTAGCCACTCATCTAAGATTACGCGAGGCCGAATATCTTGCTTGAACACATCTTGTACTAGGGATTCAAAGCTGGGCTCATCTTGTTTCCCTTTTAACGGCAGGGGGAGGGGAGCGTTATTGCTATCACGGTACTTTTCTTCACTCACCCAGCGTGCAACGAGCCTTCCTCCGGTGCTAATGACCGCTGGTGCTGCTGCTGTTTCGGTAATTTGGTTGCGTAGCCGTTTGATATCTTTGCGGTGGATGCCTGTTAGGAGGCTTAGGCGCGTGTCCGTTTGAGGTTTGTCTTCGAGTGTGAATTCTTTTTCGGCTACTTCAACATAGGTGCTTTTGAGTAGTTCTGCAAGTTGCGGAAAAGCGATTCTAAAACTCAGCAATAGCCTGACCAGCGGCTTTAATAACTTGCTAATAGCAAGAATCAGCGCGGCGGGTGGATTCCCTGTATTTGTATTATTTTGATGTGGCATAGCGGTACTTTAGCATATCGAGGGAAAATATCCCATTGTTAAAGTGATAATTATAAAAGATGGCATCACGGCAACTGAAAAAGGTTGGGTGTATTGATGACAGCAGATTTTTATTTCTGATCATTCGAATGCCATTAAATATTGTGAATAATTAAATAAATTTCAATTAAATCATTTACTTGTGATTTTTTTCTGCTGTCTATTAGCATCTCTAAATTAAAAATATATG
>JBMZDT010000399.1:0-2422 GCA_049614505.1 Leucothrix sp. | reverse complement strand
CCCATGCAATTACAGAAAATATCCCATCAGGCAACGCCTTTAAATTTAGTCGCGAGCCAGTTTGTGCAACGATCGACAGTCCAGACTTAGGCGAAGTCATGGTCTATGTAACGCATCTTAAATCAAAGCGGCCAATTGTTGATAGAGCAGTTGAATATCAGGATGATATGCCTTGGAAAACACGCTTTAAAGACACACTGTTACGGCGCTCAAGGGGAGATGTATTATCGATGTTACAACGAGGTCTGGAAGCCACAGCACTGTATCATGATGTCGTCGAACAGCTTTCTACCACACCACAGATAGTGGTCATGGGGGATATCAATGATGATGAATCATCGTCCCCTTTTAATGCCCTAACCCAGCAGCAAAAAGTATTTGAGGTGGGCGGCATTGAGGATGAGGCTTGGCCTCAGGAAGATAAGCGCGAGCTGCATGAGCATCAGCTATTCGATTGTTTTATTATTGCTCCTAATGTGCGCTCAAAAACACGGCCCTATACACATTTATACCGTGGCCACCCCAATGTCCTTGATCATATTTTAGTGTCTAATGCACTGAATCCTCGAAATAATGAGGCCAGTGGAGAAGTTTGCCACTACGAAGTCTTTAATCATCACATTCGTAACGACGACGTCGATAACAAATTACAGTCTGACCATGGCCAAGTGTGCATTGAAATTTTACCATGCGAAGTACCCGACAACTCCCAACAACGTATCACGCCAGTACAGCACAAACCAAAACGCATTTGGACAAATCAATGTGCTGAGAGCGATAAAGAAAGGCTTAAATTCATTGAGTTAGCTGGCGGTGTCTACCAATCACGATTAAGCTATCGTCAGTTCAAATCAAACGATAAGTGGGCGCATTTTTGGTCTTTCTTTTTTGATACCAATCACGGCTGGGTAAAGTCGGTCTATGGCTCCATTCCAGTCGATACCCTCGTACAGAAAAAGCGCCATACTATTGAACACATTGTTCCTCGCTCATTTTTGCAGGAATACATGATTAGTAAACGCATTCCAAGAAACGTGCGCTTTGGCGCAGATACCAACCCCCTAAATTGGGTACCGGCTGATCGAACCCTCAACTCTCAACGCTCCAGTTTTCAGTTTGACTTTAATGATGACAAGGTCATTAGGCCTAGAGAAATTTATTTAAACCCAGACGCGTATTCAAGCACGGGGATAGATGGTGACGAAGAATGGGTGGTGCCAACGCGCTCACGGGGTGACATTGCTCGTGCCATACTCTATATGCTGTTGGTCTATGAAATTGATGAGCTTTATATCGATCACATTAAAACGCTGAGTCACTGGGCCAAAACCGATCAACCCGCAGACTGGGAAAAAGCTTATAACGAATGGGTGTATGAGCAACATGGCATTCGTAATCCATTGATCAGTCATACAGAGCAGAGTCTTGAATGGCTGGAAAGTGGGCAGCTTTTAGAGGGCTTGTTGTGCAAAAATTATTCTCATAAAAAGTCAGACTGATACAGGATTTTCATAACGGTTATTAATTTCCAAGCGACTATTCCGCCTACAATCCATTAAACTACCGCCATACACTATCTATAAGTCAACGTGCTTAAGGTAGTACTTAACTCAATCAGTAGGAGATAATGATGGCGCGTGAAGTCGTTGTATTAAGTGCGGTACGTTCCGCAGTCGGTAGTTTTGGTGGATCACTGAGTGGCATAGAGCCTCATGAGCTGGCAGGTCAAGTGATGAAAGCAGCGATCACTCGCTCTAGCGTCTCACCAGAAGCTATTCACTACGTGACCGTTGGCAACTGCATTCCAACAGACAGCCGCTACGCCTATGTTGCACGAGTTGCTGCCATGCAGGCAGGTTTGCCTAAGGAATCGGTTGCAATGGGTGTAAACCGCCTGTGTAGCTCTGGTTTACAAGCAATCGTTTCTACTGCCCAATCAATTATGCTAGATGACTGTGACTACGGCATCGGTGGCGGTGTAGAGGTCATGTCTCGTGGAGGGTATATGTCTCCTGCAATGAGAAGTGGCGCACGTTTAGGCGATACTCAGCAGCTAGACTTGGTTGTCTCTGCCCTTAATGATCCATTTGGTGTAGGCCATATGGGCATTACCGCCGAAAATCTTGCCGAAAAATGGGATATTAGTCGCGAAGAACAAGATGTATTCGCTGCTGAATCGCACCGCAGAGCCACTGCGGCTATTACTGAAGGGCGCTTTAAATCACAGATCGTCCCTATCACCCTTAGAACACGAAAGGGTGAAACGGTATTTGATACTGACGAACACGTACGCCCTGATACCACGGCCAAGAGCTTAGCCAAGATGCGCCCGGCATTTAAAAAAGACGGCACAGTAACCGCAGGCAACGCCTCAGGTATTAATGATGGTGCAGCATTTTTGGTGCTCGCTGCTGCTGAAGTA
>JBMZDT010000398.1:0-2428 GCA_049614505.1 Leucothrix sp. | reverse complement strand
GCCTTTTGTAATGAATGTGGAATTGAATTGGCGTAATCCGGGGTATGAGCAAAATAATGGTTATCCCGTGACCTGCTTAAGCTGGCAAGATGCACAAGAGTATGTGGCTTGGTTGAGTAAAGAAACCCACATCGCGCATCGCCTGCCTTCTGAAGCTGAGTGGGAATATGTTGCCAGAAGTGGTCAGTCTACCGCCTATTTTTGGGGCTCTGAGGCCAGTAATGATCAAGCTAATTACGGCGGTAAAAAAGGTAAAGACCAGTGGGATTTTGCTGCACCCGTCGGCCGTTTCCCTGCGAATAAATTCTCGATACAAGATACCTCCGGCAACCTTTGGGAATGGGTTCAGGACTGTTGGCATCCAACTTATCATGGGGCACCCAACGACGGGAGTGCTTGGGAAGAAAAGTGTCATAGCAATGAGAAGGTGCGCCGTGGTGGTGGTTGGGACGCTAATGCAGCGGGGATTCGCTCTGCCATTCGCAGCCCTGGCGCAGAAAATGATCGAAGCAATCTGTACGGATTTAGAGTGGCTAGAGATTGGCAGAACCAACCCAAGTAAATATTTTTTCAGTACCCCCCCTCAGGTTTTTGATTTTGATACGTCTCTTATAGTAGGTCGGACGAAATTAACAACTTGCTGGTAACACTGGGGCTATACAACGGCGAGGGTTGTGTAGGTAGTGTCACTAATAAACATCTTATACCGACTAAACAGCTTGACGTATTCAGGCCTTTACACCCCTACAAAAAGGTATAAAAAACATCATGAAAGACAATGCGATACAACCCCCAATCAATCTAAAAACTTCTAGTTCAGCAATTCTTTTGGAAAAACTAGTTCATCCTGAAGATAAGGTCTGCCAACTGAAGCAACGTATTAATTGGAGCTTTTTGGATAACAAGTTAGGTTATCTTTTTAAAACGGAACATGCGCCACCATCACGTTTGATTTTTGGCTTGCTGTACCTACAGTCGATTGACAACCTCCCCTACTCGGATGTCATCTCGATTTGGAAAAAGTCACCGGAGTGGCAATATTTTTGTGGTGAAGAATTTCTCACAGAAACATTTCCGCTGCACGATGCGGCTCTGAGTATTTGGAGTCGTGTTGTGGGTGATCAAGGACGTGAGCTAATGATGCAAGCGCTTGGCACAGTACAGCGCCGTGAGGCAGTGGCAACGGTTCACTAACTGCTGAGAATATTGGCAAGGTGATAGGATTGATGCAGTATGCAGGTTTAGGTAATACACGGAACAGACTGTGTTAGTACTGCGTCAACCCTATTTAACTTTGTCAGCACCTTGCGAGTTTGAAATTGAACCAATAAAGCACTCTCGTTTTATTGCTAATGCCTTTCCCGTTTCAAATGAAGCGGCTGTTCCTGAGTTAATTAATACTGTTAAAACGCATGCCCCAGATGCGGGGCATCACTGTTGGGCTTATATTCTTAAACAACCAGAACGTCTTAAGTTTAGTGATGATGGAGAACCTGGTGGTTCTGCTGGGCGGCCGATGCTCAATCAACTGCAGGGGCGCGAGCTTTTTGATTGCTTGGTGATTGTCACACGCTACTTTGGTGGGACTAAGCTCGGTGTAGGTGGCTTAATGCGGGCTTATGGTGGTGCCGTGGCTCAATGTTTGGATCGTGCAGATTTTAAAACAGTGACGCCAACGCTGCCACTTTGGATACGCTACCAATACACGGATACCAGTTATGTTGAAGCGGCGTTGCTGGGAATGAAGTTAGTAGCTGACGAAACACGCTATGGCGAACACATCGATGCGAGAATACAGGTTCCCGATAGCGACATGATCGATGTTTACAATGCGCTGAGTACACAAGTAGGCGGGCGGTTGCTGCTGACATTGCCAGACGCTATTGCTTCGACACTTGGTCAATAATATTAGGGGTGTATGATGTCTAAAACGTTACGAGCACACAGCGTACCAGGCTTTTGGTTACGGTGTCTGACTGGGCTAACCAATAACAATTTACAGGCCCGATTAAAGCATGCCAATGCTGGGATTGCTGTTGCTGAATTAGTCGTGGTTTCTATTTTAAGTGAGCGCCCAAGTATCTCAATCAATGAGTTAGCACACCTTGCCGGTATGCATCAGGCACCCATTTCCAGAATTGTTGAAAAATTGAGTAAGAAAGGTTTAGTGCTGCGTGTGACCAGTTTGGAAGATCGCCGCTCGGTAAATGTCAAATTAACGAAAAGCGGTGAAGCGTTACGTGAAAGACTAAAAGGTATTACGAACGTTAATGCAGCAGAGTCTTTCGCTTGCTTATCTGAAGAAGAGTACGAGGTTTTTATGAGTACGATTAAGAAGGTATTGCGATCGCATAATTTTGATACGACAGGGTATTGAGGTTTGCAGGCCGGATTTAGCTATTCAATAGTGCTCACTTGCGATAATTTT
>JBMZDT010000397.1:0-2435 GCA_049614505.1 Leucothrix sp. | reverse complement strand
AGAGCGTGGCAAACATAATTGGATAATCCCGCTGGATGACGGCCTCAAAGCCCAATAAACCTAAGCCTTCCAAAGAAAAAATCACTTCAATGAGTAGAGAGCCTGCAAATAAAATACCGATAAAAGCTGCGGGGAAGCCAGCAATAATAATCAACATGGCGTTGCGAAATACGTGCCGGTACATCACTTGGCGTTCAGTATTGCCTTTGGCGCGTGCTGTCATGACATATTGCTTGCTGATTTCATCAAGGAAAGAGTTTTTGGTGAGCAGCGTAAGCCCCAAAAAACTGCCAATGGTGAGTGCAATGGTTGGCAATACCATATGCCAGAGGTAGTCGGTGATTTTGCTAAACCACGACAATTCGTCCCAGTTATCTGACACGAGCCCTCGCAATGGGAACCAATCCAAATAGTTTCCCCCTGCAAATATAATCACCAGTAAAACCGCAAACAGAAAGCCAGGGATCGCGCTGAGAGCGATGAGCAATGTCGTGGTACTGGTATCAAACTTTGCCCCCGCATGCCGTGCTTTGTAGATACCTAGTGGGATACAGAGAAAATAAATAATCAAGGTACTCCACAGCCCTAGCGAGATAGACACTGGCATTCGTTCCAACACCAACCCCATGACTGAGCCGCCTTTAAAAAAGCTATCCCCAAAATCAAACAAGAGGTAGGACTTCAACATCATCCAGTAACGTTCCATGAGCGGCTTGTCAAAGCCAAAACGCTGCTCAATGGCTTTGACGACCGCAGGGTCTAAGCCACGTGCGCCTAAGTATTTCGAAGCCCCATCGTCTTTGCTTTCGTTTTGCTGAATGTCAGACTGGTTGTTACCTGAAATAACATCTAACGCAGAGTTATTAATCCCCTGCATTTTTGCCATTTCCTGCTCAACTGGCCCACCCGGTGCAATTTGAATGATGAAAAAATTGAGCGTGATGATCGCCCACAGTGTGGGGATCATCAGCAAAAGGCGGCGAATTATATAAGCTGTCACAGGATTACCGCGCTAGGGTTAATTTGTTTTTAATGCTTCGGCTTTTTTAGGGTCTATCCACCACGCACCATCACCTTGCGAATAACGTGGTGTATTGTCAGGTTTGCCAAATTTATTCCAATGCGCCATGCGGAACTTACTGATGTTCCACTGCGGAATCATAATGTAGCTATGGGTCAAAATACGGTCTAGCGCTTTACCTAAAGGACGAAGTTTCTCTTCATCTTCTTGCACTTCTAAGATCGCATCTAAGATTTCATCCACCACAGGGTCTGTTAAGTTGGCATGGTTGTAACTGGAGCCGACGCTCTTTGAATGAAACATTTGGTGTGTGCCCGAGCTTGGGTAGGCATTTGCCCGATAGCTGCTGGATACCATGTCATAGTCATGTCCAATGGTGCGGTTCATGTACTGACTACTATCCACGGTACGCACATCCATTTTAATGCCTGCTCGTTCTAGGTTATTTCTAAATGGCAGTGCGACTTTTTCCATGGATGGGCTCACTAACAGTAGTTCAAACGCAAACTGCTTACCCGTTTTATCATTGACCAGCTTTTGGTCTTTAACACGCCAACCTGCTTGCTTAAACAGTCGTAATGCTTTGCGTAAGTTACTGCGAATGTTGCCATCACCTTTTGTGGTGGGCGGCTCAAACGCTTCAGTAAACACAGCATCAGGAATCTTGCCACGATACGGCTCAAGAATTTTTAGCTCAGCCTCACTGGGTAAGCCCGATGCGGCATACTCAGTATTCATAAAGAAGCTATTAACACGGATGTACTGATTGTAAAACAGGTTTTTATTCATCCACTCAAAGTCCATGAGATAAGCTAGCGCTTTGCGCACACGCACATCGGTGAACAGTTCTTTTTTAGTATTAAATACAAACCCTTGCCCGCGTAAAGGAATCTGGTGAGGGGTATTGGTTTTTAAGACACGACCGTCTTTAACCGCGGGGAACTCATAGCCGGTCGCCCAACGTTTTGCAGTGTTCTCATTCCACTTGTCAATGAGGCCCGCCTTGAACGCTTCAAAGGCTACCGTTGAGTCACGGTAGTAGTCATATTGAATAGCGCCCTCGTTAATCATTCCTTTCATAACGGGCAAGTCTTTTGCCCAATAGTCGCGAATGGTTTCATACTTGACGTACTTTCCGTATTTGTAATCAGCAACTTTAATGGCGGAGCTTCCAATAGGTGGCACTTTAAGCGGCTCATCTAAACGGTGATCTTTCCAAAAATGCTCTGGTAGTATGGTGAAACCACACAACGCCATCATCCTTGCTTTGGTGCGCTTTTCATTGAGGTAGAAACGGACGCGGTTCTCATCCAACAGTTCGATCTTATCAACAAAGCTGTAGTACTCTTTAAGGCCAGGTAGCGCTTCGCCACTGGTGAATTTCTCATAGGAAAATTTGATGTCACTGGGCTTA
>JBMZDT010000396.1:0-2449 GCA_049614505.1 Leucothrix sp. | reverse complement strand
GCGGATGAAACGCATCAGTTTGGTAACCCTAATAGCGACTTGAAAGCACATGTCACGATAAACGACCAAAAGCTGTATTGGAATATGCTAACCGGTGGCACCATTGCAGCGGGTGAGTGTTATTTTAATGGTCTGTGGGATAGCCCTGATGTCACTAAGGTAATTCGGGTGATGGTGCGTAATTCCGACCTTATGGACACGATTGATCACCGTTTTTCAGGTTTAAGCCAGCTTATTCAACGTTTCTCGCATTTCTCAAACCGCAACTCAAAGTCGCAGTCTAAGAAAAACATCGTTGCCCATTACGACTTGGGGAATGATTTCTACAAGCTGTTTCTCGATGAAACCATGATGTACTCCAGCGCGGTGTTTAAAAAGCCTGACGACACACTGTATCAGGCGCAGGTGCAAAAGCTGGACGATATTTGTCAGCGCGTGCAGCTAAAGTCAGGCGATGAAGTGATCGAGATTGGCACAGGCTGGGGTGGTTTTGCTGTGCATGCAGCCAAGCATTATGGCGCTAACGTCACCACGACGACGATTTCCGAAGAGCAGCACGCTTACGCTAAAGCACAGATCGAGAAAGAAGGTCTGGAAGATAAGATTACGCTGTTAAAAGAAGACTACCGTAATTTGCAAGGGCGTTACGACAAGCTGGTGTCTATTGAGATGATCGAAGCGGTGGGTCATCAGTTTTTGCAGACGTTCTTTAAGACCTGCAATGACTTGCTAAAGCCCAATGGCAAAATGCTAATTCAAGCCATCACCATTGCGGATCAGCGTTATGATCGCTATCGCAAGCAGGCTGATTTCATCCAGAAGTATATTTTCCCCGGTGGCTTTTTGCCGTCGGTGCAGATCATGAATCAGAAAATTGCCAAGCACACCGATCTCAAAGTGTCATCGCTACACGATATTGGTTTGGACTATGCAATGACCCTAAAGCATTGGTCAGAACGCTTAAAAGCAGCGCGTGGAAACCTTGAGAGCTTAGGGTTGGATCAAACCTTCTATCGCATGTGGCAGTTCTACTTTTACTACTGCGAAGGTGGTTTCCGTGAACGCCTGATCAGCACGGTACACCTGACTGCGGAAAAGCCTCGTTATGTAGATCCAAACCATGCCGCTATTCAAGATTCTTAATTTTGGGCTGTTTCAGGCCGGCTGGTTTGTGGCAGCCTTACTTAAGGATCAGTCTCTGTGGGTGATGCTAGGTTTGGTGGTTCTGCATGTTGCAATAAGCCCTTCGAAACGTTCCGATGCACGGCTGCTGCTGTTTTTATTGCCGATTGGGCTGACGTTGGAATTACTGATGATTGTGCTAGGTTTGGTTGATTTTAACAGCAATTTGATGCTGCCGATTTGGATGATTCTATTGTGGTGCTTACTGATTTTAAGTTTTAACCACAGTCTTCAATGGTTTCAGAATATCCCCTTGGTATTCCAAGTAGTTTTGTCAGGTGTTGCAGGGCTAGCCAGCTATCTTGCTGCTCAAAAATTTCAAGCGCTAAGCATTGGCGAGCCTAAGCTGTGGTGCAGTTTAGGCATTGCGCTGGTTTGGGCGGCTCAACTCCCTGTGATGATGATGATCACTAAATACATTAACGCGAAGGAACGATCATGCGTAAACAACTAAAACGCTTGTCCTATCTACTTTCTGCCATTATAGCGAGTGCTGCTGTCGTATTGCTGCTTGATGGTTGTGCAACCATTAAAATGGAAGATTTGCCTAAAACGAAGCAAACATTGCTAATTGAAGAGTACTTTAAAGGCAAGAGTAAAGCGTATGGGATTATCTTTGATCGTAACGGTGTCCCGCAACGGCAGTTCTCAGTTGACCTAGTGGGTAGTTGGAACGAAGCAAAGCAAACACTAACGCTGGATGAAGACTTTATTTTCAATGATGGTGAAAATAGTCAGCGCAAATGGATTATTACCAAAGTTGGTGACACGCGTTATACAGGGCGTGCTGAGGATGTTGTGGGTGAAGCAACAGGCACTTCGCATGGCAACGCTTTTCAATGGCGATATGTGCTGAATGTGCCGTACAAAGGCAACACGCTGGCATTAAGTATCGATGATTGGCTTTATCTCAATGACGATAATGTGTTGATTAATCGCTCGGTGATGTATAAATACGGTTTGAAGGTTGGTGAGATCGTCATCAGCTTTAATAAGAAATAGGAAGTAAACTATGTCAGCTCAACACTCGGTAGAGATCCTTATCATTGGCGCAGGTATGGCAGGATTATCCGCGGCCGTTGATCTAACAACTGCGGGTAAAGACGTTTTAGTCATCGATAAGGGGCGTGGTTTAGGTGGGCGCTTGTCCAATCGGCGGCTTGATGGTGCGATTGCAGAGCATGGGGCACAGTTTGTCACTGCTAGATCATCGCGTTTCAAAGCACTCATCAATGAATGGTTGGAGGCAGGCATTGTGACTGAGTGG
>JBMZDT010000395.1:0-2476 GCA_049614505.1 Leucothrix sp. | reverse complement strand
CCTAAAATGCAGTAGTTAATGAAGGTTGCAGGCGCGCTGTAAAATCGAATAAAGAAATATTCACTAATGATAGGCTCCAGTACTTCGCCAGGGCTCATCAGTGAAATAGCGATCCAAGCGATGGGTATTTGTAATGCAATCAGTATGACGCTTAATACCAACGCAATCAGCAGGGCTCGAAATAGGCTGTTAGCGACTTCCTGCTGATTATTAGCGCCAAATGCTTGGGAGACAAACCCGGTTGTTCCCATCCGTAGAAAACCAAACACCCAAAATACGCTACTAAAAATTGTCGCACCAACAGCAACCGAAGCCATGTATTTAGGATCAGGAATCTGCCCAACAACGGCGGTATCCACAATCCCTACTAGCGGTACAGAAAGATTAGATAAAATAATTGGCCATGCTAGCGCTAACACGCGCAAATGCCACTCGTGTTGAGTGGCAGGGAACTGTGTATTCACTAATTAACCGATATGTTGCGCTAGGCGTTAGGACAGTCAGCAAAGACATTTTGCTGCATAGAATGTGAAGGTTGGTCACAGTCCGGCGTGCCAACAATGGCTGCAGGTACGCCAACGACGGTTGTGCAAGGCTTGACTGATTTTAAAACCACACTCCCTGCACCTACTTTAGCACCCCGGCCAATTTCAATATTGCCAAGCACCGTTGCGCCCGTACCAATTAGCACGCCTGAACGCACCTTTGGATGACGATCACCAGACTCATTGCCCGTTCCACCCAGCGTGACCTGCTGCATGATTGACACATCGTCTTCAATCACCGCCGTTTCGCCGACAACAATGCCCGTTGCATGATCGAACATGACCCCTTTACCAATGCGTGCCGCTGGATGGATATCCACACCAAACGCTTCTGAGTTACGACTTTGGATAAATAAGGCCAACAAGTCCCGATCATCATTCCACAGGCAATGCGCCAAACGGTGACTTTGTATGGCCAAATAACCTTTCATATTCAACAAAACGCTTAACATCGAAAATACCGCTGGATCACGCTCAAACACTGCCCGTAAATCATGTTTACCATAATTGATCACATCAGGGCAGTTGGCGTAGGCTTTTTCAAATAACTCACGCACCGCCATCGATGACATGACATTATCTGCAATTTTATTCGACAAAATAAAGCTGAGGCTGGCCTCAAAGCTAGAGTGGTTCAGCACGCAAGCATAGATATAGCTGGCTAATAAAGGCTCAGCTTTCACGGCCTCATCGGCTTCTTGCTTTAGTTTTTCCCATACGCTGAATGAGCTCATCATCTCTTCTCACTGACCTATTTGAATTACATTGCATCAGGCACTTGCCAGATGTGAAGTATAACTAAAACGTAGCCAAAAACGAGATTTCTTTACTGCGCTGAGTGAGTTCAAGCCGTTTTACTTAGCAATCTCAACTAGCTTTTATCAGGAACTAATCGCATAATTTTTCCAGAGTCCGTGCTAAAATAAAAGTAACCTTCGCTGGTTTCTAACAGGTCTCTAATGCGTTCATTAAACGATTTTAAAAGGCGGGTTTCAGCAATGGCTTGCCCTGACTTATTTAACTCAACGCGATTGATGTGCTTGAGTTTTAGCGCACTGGCAAAAAGATTTCCCTGCCATTTTGGAAAGGCTTCACCTCGATAGATAATCAAACTACCAGGGGCAATCGATGGCGTATATTCTTTGACAGGCTGCTCCATACCCGCCTTTTTGGTGCCTTCACCCACAGCCAGCGGTGCCCAGTATTCTTTTCCATAAGAAATGACTGGCCAACCATAGTTTTTACCTGCACCAATGAGGTTGATTTCATCACCACCACGTGGGCCGTGTTCTATTTCCCAAAGTCGTTTTGTGGCTGCGTCAAACATTAAGCCTTGTGGATTACGATGCCCATAGCTATAGATTTCGGGCAAAGCATTTGCATTACCTACAAAAGGGTTATCATCGGGGATACTACCATCGAGATTTAAACGCATGATTGCGCCTGCATGATTAGTGAGTTTTTGAGCGTTATCACGTTCACCTCGATCACCAACACCAAAAAATACATGACCCGCATCGTCAAACGCAATACGACTACCAAAGTGATTCCCACTGTTTGAGCCGACTTCCGTAATGAGTAAATCCTGCCAGCGGCTTAATTCGTTGCCAGCGAGTACTGCTCGCGCTAAGGTTGTTTCTGGGGAACCCTTATACATCTTGCTATAGGTGAAATAAATCCAGTCACCCTCTACATAATCAGGCTGTACGGCAACGTCAAGCATGCCTCCTTGACCATAAACAGCAACGTCTGGGATACCTGTTAAACTTTGTGCTTGCCCACTGGGTGTATTGATAAGCCCGACGCCGCCTGAACGTAAGGTATAAATCAGTGTATTGCTATCAAGTTGTGCCAGTCCCCATGGAACTCCCTGAACCTCTGCCACCGTTTGGGTTTTAAATTTTGTTTCTGCAACAGCCAGATTAGTGATG
>JBMZDT010000394.1:0-2486 GCA_049614505.1 Leucothrix sp. | reverse complement strand
TATAGCAAGATAACGCCGGATAAAACCAAGCCTAATCAACAGCTTGTGTTGGAATTATGTTTAACCGGACACTAGTGAAATGATATATAAAATATTAGAGCAGAAAGGTAACCAATAGTAATTTATGGAACTGACCCATATTCATTATCGATGCAGAGATTAAGCCAAAAAACTAACTAGGCCAACTCGTGATTACCCACGCGAATAATTTTCATCTGATTGGTACCCCCATCACGCCCCATCAAATCACCTTTGGTTACGATGACATGATCACCATCCACCACAATGTCAGCGTCTAGCAAATGATCAACCACTACCCGATTGGCTACAGACGGATCAGAGAGTTTATCTTTAAGCAACACAGGATACACACCCCGATAGATACTCACTAGGCGACAGGTTTTTTCATGATTCGTCAGTGCAAAAATGGATATACCTGAGCTGATACGGGACATCCAACGGGCCGTTGAGCCTGACTCGGTGAGCGCGCCAATGGCTTTAACGTCCATGTGATTGGCTGCATACATGGTAGACATCGCAATGCACTCGTCAACGCGTTCAAACGTTATATCCATACGATGCTTCGACTCGGTAGCACGCCGCGAACGTTCAGCTTCTTCACAAATTTCAGACATCGCCTTAACCACAAGATGTGGATGCTTACCCACAGCGGTCTCTCCTGACAGCATCACCGCATCCGTTCCATCAATGACCGCATTCGCCACATCGAAAACTTCCGCTCGTGTTGGAATCGGATTATCGATCATTGTTTCCATCATTTGAGTCGCTGTAATCACAATACGATTCAGCGTACGACAGCGATTGATAATATTTTTCTGCGTTAACGGTAAGTTAGCATCGCCAATTTCAACACCTAAATCACCCCGCGCCACCATGACAATATCAGAGGCGTTAATAATCTCATCTAGCACAGGCTGATGGATCACTTCCGCGCGCTCTAACTTTGCAACTAGAGCCGCTTTGCCGCCTGCGTCTTTCATCAAACGGCGCGCGTAATGCATATCATCAGCCGAGCGGGGAAACGACACCGCTAGAAAATCCACCCCAATTTCAGCCGCCGTTTTGATGTCCTGTCTATCTTTTTCGGTCAGCGCATCAGCAGATAAACCACCATTGCGGCGATTAATGCCTTTATTATTTGAAAGCACGCCACCATTAACCACAACACAATGAATGCGCGAACCGTCAACACCTTTCACTCTTAAAATAATGCGACCATCATCCAGCAATAGTTCATCACCTTCTGATACTTCTGTTGGCAACTTTTTATAGGTCAGCCCAACTGCCTCTTCATTACCCTCTTCAATGCCCATATTGGCATCTAAGTAAAAACTTGCGCCTGGATGCAGCATGACCTTGCCATCTTTGAATCGATCAATGCGTATTTTGGGGCCTTGTAAATCACCCAAAATACCCACAATACAGCCCAGCTTGTTTGCAGCATCGCGCACCATTTGAGCCCGCTTAGCATGTTCTTCTGGTGAACCGTGTGAAAAGTTGAGGCGCACTACATTGGCACCCGCCGCAATCATTTTCTCAATGCTTTCAGGAGTATCTGTAGCAGGGCCCATTGTTGCGACAATTTTAGTTCTTCTCATTTTCACTACTTCAATCCTTAAATTTCAATCACACTTAAAAGCTTGCAAATATTACTCTACAAACATCCATTACAAATATTGATCAGAGTGTTTACTCCAATAAAACCGCTTCTGCCTGAGTCTTTGCTTCCCTCGCTAAACGCGTTATGCCGCCCCAGTCGCCGTTTTTCAGTAATGCTGAATTGACTAACCAAGTCCCACCTACTGTGGCAACATTAGGCAGCGATAAGTAGTCACGCATATTATCAGGCTTTACACCACCCGTCGGGCAAAACCTCACATCCGAAAATACCGAAGAAAACCCTTTTAATGCGGCTGGCCCACCCGAAGTACCCGCAGGAAAGAATTTAAGATCGGTAATCCCTAACTCCATCGCCATGATAATCTCAGAGGCTGTCACCGCACCAGGTAAAAATGGCATGTCATTATCCTTAGCCGCCTGCGCGAGCGTTAGCGTTAAACCGGGGCTTACTACAAACTGCGCACCTGCACTCTTAACCAGCTCAAATTGTTCGGGTCGCGTAACCGTACCCACACCAATAATCGCTTCTGGTACTTCATTGGCAATGCGCTCAACCACATCAATGGCTGACTTCGTTCGCAAGGTCACTTCCAGAGCCGTTAAGCCCCCCGCAACCAAAGCCTTTGCCATAGGTACAGCATGATCCGCATTTTCCACGACCAATACTGGGATTACTGGGTTATTGCCTAACGCTGCAAATACATCATTTTTCATTATTTAAATCCTTCACTAAATTGACCCACACAAAACATAAAGCTCACAGCAAATCTACCTATGTTTTAGGCAATATCATCCGCATCAAATGTGCAGGCACCCTGCTCTGCATCACCTGCGCCTTTTCTAAA
>JBMZDT010000393.1:0-2507 GCA_049614505.1 Leucothrix sp. | reverse complement strand
GTTGTTCCTCCAATAAACAGAAAATTCCAACTCAGCCCAAGCAGCACTAATCCTACCCAAAAGTGCCAAACAGAAGTGCCCAATAAGTTTGTCGTCACAGCAGCATAGGCAAAGATCACACCAGCCAACAAAACGTTCGTAATGCCAAACCGCTTGATTAAACTCCCTGTAAAAAATGAAGGTGCGAACATTCCCAACACATGCCACTGGATAACAAACGCCGTGTCGTCCAGTAGGTGCGCGTGATGTTTCATCGCTAGCGGCGTGGCCGTCATTACTAGGGACATCACAGCATAGCCAAACATACTGCAAATCACGGCAACTAAAAACTTTGCTTGCTTAAATAACTCAAACACTGAGCGCGTTTTCTGTTGAGTCGTCACCACCTCAGCTGCTGGAAGACGGATAAAGTACAGTACTACCATCATGAGCATATAAATCAGAGCCACATACACATAGGCTCCTGCATAAATCGAGCTTTCGAATAGCGGTTTACCCAATTTGGCTAGGTTAGGCCCAATAAAAGCGGCAATCACCCCACCCGCCATCACATAAGAAATCGCTTTGCTCTTAATACTCGCATCAGCAATATCAACGGCTGCAAAACGAAAATAATGGCCAAATCCATTGAAGATACCGACGCATGCGGTAGCGGCAGCAAATGCCCAAAAGTTGCCATTTAAGATCGCCCAAATAGCTAATAAGCCACCGCTCAAACCAATCACCGATGCTAAATAAAAGCCCGCTTTACGCCCCCATCGCTGCATAATAAACGAGGCTGGAATGCTGGTTAGCATGAGCGCTAAAAATTGCAAGGATAACGGCAAGGTTGCGAGTGACTTATCCTCAGCTAGGCTCAACCCAACCAACGCAGCAACAACAATTAACAACGACGAGGTACTCATCATCAAAGCTTGGCACACTGCTAATAAATAAACCGAGTAAGGCATTTGTGCAGTGGCAGGTATGGACATAATTTACAGCTCGCTATCAGGATTTCAAAATAGAACTCACCATAGGGGTATGCGATACTCGCGTCTAGATTTATTTACCCATTTTGACCGTCATTTTTGACCGCTAATTAAGCAAGGACCCCCTTAATGTCGCAAGCTTCCAGTAACCCCGTTCAACGCGCTTTACTCAGCGTATCTGATAAATCTGGCATCGTGGAATTTGCCAAGCAACTCCATCAACATAATATCGAGTTACTTTCTACTGGAGGCACCGCCAAACTGCTGGCAGAAGCGGATTTACCCGTGATTGAAGTCTCTGATTACACAGGCTTTCCTGAAATGATGGATGGGCGCGTTAAAACCCTTCACCCAAAGATTCACGGCGGCATTTTAGCCCGCCGCGGCCAAGACGATGCTGTCATGCAGCAACATGACATTCCGGGTATCGATCTTATAGTGGTCAACCTCTACCCTTTTGAAGCAACCATTGCAAAGCCCGACTGCTCTTTAGAAGATGCCATTGAAAATATCGATATTGGTGGGCCAACCATGGTACGTGCCAGCGCTAAAAATCATGCGCATGTAACAATCGTTGTCGACCCGGCTGACTATCCAAACATCGCACAGCAGTTAAATGATAATGCAGGCGTTATTGCACCTGACTCTCGTTTCAAAATGGCAGTGAAAGCCTTTGAGCATACCGCACGCTATGACGGCATGATTGCCAATTACTTAGGCAAGATTGTTGAAAATGATCAACCCAAGGGCTTTGCCACAACGTTTAATTCGCAGCTGCAATTAAAACAAACCATGCGCTATGGTGAGAACCCACATCAACAAGCAGCATTCTATGTTGAGCCAAACAACTCACAGGCCTGTATTGCATCGGCTACGCAGCTACAAGGTAAAGCGCTCTCTTACAATAACATCGCCGATACTGATGCAGCGCTTGAATGCGTCAAGCAGTTTGATGAATCGCCTGCCTGCGTCATTGTCAAGCACGCAAACCCTTGCGGTGTTGCCACTGCAAATACGCTACTAGCAGCCTATGACAAAGCATTCCAAACAGACCCTGAATCTGCATTTGGTGGCATCATAGCTTTTAACCAAACACTGGATGTAGCAACCGCACAAGCCATTGTCGATCGCCAATTCTCAGAGGTAATCATTGCTCCCGCTGTCATGGAAGGGGTCAGCGAGATTATTGCTGCTAAAAAGAATGTAAGGTTACTGACCTGCGGCGACTTTACCGCATCGTCTCCAACACAGGACTACAAGCGCGTTGCCGGTGGTTTACTAGTGCAAGACAGTGATCAAGCACTCTATCAAGAGTTGCAAATTGTTAGTGCTAGAGTACCCACTGAAGCAGAAATGCGCGATATGTTATTTGCGTGGAAAGTTGCGAAATTCGTCAAATCTAATGCCATCGTTTATGCCAAAAATAACAGTACCGTAGGCGTTGGTGCTGGCCAAATGAGCCGCATTAATTCAGCACGTATTGCAGGCATTAAAGCGGAACATGCAGGCTTAACAGTACCGGGTTCAGTCATGGCA
>JBMZDT010000392.1:0-2576 GCA_049614505.1 Leucothrix sp. | reverse complement strand
CAACGACAGTGCTAAATTACCTGCGTGAAGAGAAGGCATGCAAGGGTACAAAAGAGGGCTGCGCAGAAGGGGACTGTGGTGCGTGTACTGTCGTATTGGCAGAGCTTGCGAATGATGAATTAGCAATGAAATCCGTAAATGCCTGCATCCAGTTTGTGACAACGCTAAACGGCAAAGCGGTTTTTACGGTTGAATACTTGCGACAGCAAAGCGGTGGGCTACATCCTGTGCAACAGGCAATGGTGGATTGTCATGGCTCACAGTGCGGCTTTTGCACACCCGGCTTTGTCATGTCGCTTTGGGGTGTTTACAACGAGCATCAAACAGCTGGAACTCGGGCTGATAAACCTGAAATTCGCAGTGCATTGACGGGCAACTTATGCCGTTGCACTGGGTACCGTCCTATTCTTGAAGCTGCTGAAAAAATGTTTGACCTGCCGGCCGTATCACTGGATCGCAAGGGCCTCACAGACCAACTGAAAGCGTTACAACATGACGATGCCATCTCTATGACGCCGCCAGAGTTTAGCCAGGGGAATGAACGTTTTTTTGCACCCACTAGCCTAGATGAGCTGCTTCAGTTGAAATCCAAGTACCCAGAAGCGACCATTCTAGCCGGTGGTACTGATGTGGGTCTATGGATTAACAAGCAGTTCAGAGACCTCCCGGTTATTATTTATATTGGGGAAGTCCCTGAGCTCAAAGTGCTTGATCAGACTGATAACGGCTTAGTGATTGGTGCTGGAGTGACGTTGAGTAAAGCCTACCAAGCGATTCATAATCTCTACCCTGAGATGGATCACATGTGGGAGCGTTTTGCGTCCCAGCCTATTCGTAATATCGGAACCTTAGGCGGTAACGTGGCGAACGGTTCGCCAATTGGTGACTCGATGCCTGCATTGATTGCGGTGGGTGCTACCGTGACAGTACAGAGTGTCAGGGGGAGCCGTGACATGCCGCTAGAGGGTCTGTATCTTGATTATATGAAGAAAGATCTGGCAGCTGATGAGATTGTGGCTGCGATTACCCTGCCACAGCCAGCTACATCTCAACAGTTTCGCTGTTATAAGTTATCTAAACGGCAGGACTCTGACATTTCAGCAGTATTCGCGGCGTTTTCGATAGTGTTGGATGGCGATAAAGTAAAGCACTGCAAAATAGCGTTTGGCGGTATGGCGGCAACACCAAAACGTGCGGGTCTGTGTGAGCAATTGCTTGTGGGGGCTACATGGGGAGAGCGAGCAGTTCAGCAGGCGATGCAGTTACTGCAAAAAGATTACCAACCGCTATCAGATATGCGGGCTAGCGATCAAAACCGCATGCAGTCAGCAATGAATCTGCTTTACCGTTTTTACTTAGAAACGCGCTTGGATGACCCCTTGCCGCCAACACAGTTGGATGTGTTTGGTTTTGAAAACCAAGTAGCTGGAGGGCTAGGCCAATGACCGAGAAGACTGCTCAACCGTCAGCAAAATCAGCCTGTGTTTCGCATCCTCATGAATCCGCTGCGTTACATGTTTCTGGTGAAGCCGTTTACACTGATGATATCCCTGAATTAGCAGGCACATTGCACGCTGCTTTAGGTATGAGTCAGCAGGCGCACGCAACCCTTGTTGCAATGGATTTTAGTGAGGTACTGGCTAGCGCTGGCGTGGTGGCTGTACTGACCGCTGACGATATCTTAGGCCGTAATGACTGTGGCCCCATTATCAATGATGACCCTATTTTAGCGGAAGGTATCGTGCAGTATGTGGGGCAGCCTGTCTTTGTGGTGGTTGCGACGTCTCAGCTGCAAGCGCGCCGGGCTGCCACTAAAGCACATATTGAGTATGCTGCGTTACCTGCCACCTTATCACCCCTGGAGGCGCGTGCTAATCAGTCGTCTGTTGTACCTGAATTGAAGCTCATTAAAGGTCGTCCTGAGGACAAGCTTAAAACAGCGCCGCATCGCACGACGGGTCGGTTTGAGGTGGGCGGCCAAGAACAGTTTTATCTGGAAGGGCAGATTTCTTACGCTATCCCAAAAGAAGATCAGCAGCTGCTAGTGCATTGCTCAACTCAGCACCCAACTGAAATGCAGCATATGGTCGCGCATGCACTTAATTTAGAATTTAATCAGGTCGTTGTGAAAGTGCGCCGCATGGGCGGTGGTTTTGGGGGTAAGGAATCCCAATCCGCTTTGTTTGCCTGCATTGCAGCATTGTGCGCTTATCACTTAAAACAGCCTGTGAAGCTTCGTTTAGACCGTGATGATGATTTCATGATGACGGGTAAACGGCATTGTTTTTTTCATGAGTTTGATGTGGGTTATGATGACAGCGGTAGGATTGTCGCTGCAAAAATTGATATGACTTCACGGGCAGGTTTTTCAACAGACTTATCCCCACCTGTAGCAACGCGTGCGGTCTGTCATTTTGACAATGCCTATTACCTCAGTGATGTTGAAATTGGTGCGCTGTGTGCTAAGACGAACACGCAATCAAATACCGCGTTTCGCGGCTTTGGTGGCCCACAAGGCGCGATCGCTATTGAGTATGTTATTGATAATATTGCACGCGATCTAGGCAAAGATCCGT
>JBMZDT010000391.1:0-2579 GCA_049614505.1 Leucothrix sp. | reverse complement strand
CAGCCCAATACAAATCAAGGTGTCGATATGGCTCATCTACACCTAACTCAGCCAGATGAGCGGATAGCATTACCGTCACTTGATGACACGAATCAATCAGTGCTAATTTAACTTTTATAGAAGGCATTTCAATCATTGGATCACCACCTTGAGCAAATGCTTCTGGGCGAAAAGCCAGACGCTCATGCTAAACTACCCTAAATCATCCAGCAGCGTTGTTAGATCATGCAGACTTTTTTTAATACCGCAGGGCCAATAATTCCTGAGGATCATTACCACATAGACTTATTACACCGTCTGGATTGGGAAGAAGTCCAACACCTCATCGATAGCAAAAAATACTTCGTGCTACATGCACCTCGTCAGACGGGCAAAACCAGCACCTTACTCGCCATGGTCGACGCGCTGAATGAGACTGGGGATTACCAAGCGCTGTATGTCAATATCGAAGCCGCGCAAGCAGCCAGACAAGATGTCGAAGCGGGGCTCAGTATCATTTGCGAAACCATTGCCTCTACCGCCGCAATTTCTGGCATTCAACCAGATTTAGAGGCCATGACAAGCCGCTTATTGAAAGAGCGACAGGCCCGCAGTGCTTTAACCACATTATTATCGCAATGGGCGCAAGCTAGCGACAAACCCATTGTGCTCATGCTAGATGAAGTTGATGCACTCATCGGCGACACCCTGATTTCGCTACTGCGGCAAATTCGTGCGGGCTACGCTCAGCGCCCAAAAGCCTTCCCACACAGCATTATCCTGTGCGGTGTGCGCGACGTTCGAGACTATCGGATTCACACCTCCGATAAAGAAATCATCACAGGTGGGAGTGCGTTTAATATCAAGGCTACGTCGCTAGTCATGGGAAACTTTGATCAGCACGAAATCCGCGCCCTGTACCAACAACATACTGACGCTACTGGTCAAACCTTCGCTGACAGCATTTTCCAAGAACTGTGGGAAGACACACGCGGGCAACCTTGGCTAGTGAATGCATTGGGCTATGCAATGACTTGGGAAGATCGCGAAGCGAGAGATCGCAGCCAACCCATTACCAAGACACGCTATCTGGCCGCCCGCGAGCGCTTAATTCGTTCGCGCCAAACGCATCTGGATCAACTCGCTGACAAACTGCGCGAGTCACGTATCAGTCAGGTAATTGCTGCTATCCTGGCAGGTGAAGATCAGATTAGTGGGCTGCGAAATGATGATTTGCAATACGTAGCCGACTTGGGTTTGATTACCCTTCACCCTTCTATTGCCATCAGCAACCGTATTTATCAGGAAATCATCCCACGCGAACTAACTTGGGCATGGCAAGCCAGCATCCCTAATCAGGAAACCGCATGGTATGTACTGCCTGATGGCCGTTTAGACATACCCGCCCTGTTACGCGCTTTCCAACAGTTTTTCCGCGAGAATTCAGATATCTGGTTGCAAGGCTTACCCTTTAAAGAAGCTGGGCCACAGTTAATACTGCAAGCCTTTTTACAACGCATCGTAAATGGTGGTGGCCGGATTAACCGTGAATATGCGCTGGGGCGAAAGTACACCGATCTGTTATTGGAATGGCCTTTAGATAAAGAACGAGGGTTTCATGGTGATGTGCAGCGTGTCGTGTTGGAGCTAAAGATCTTATATTCTGGACTGGATAAAACCATTAGTGATGGCGTTAAGCAGGTGGCGGACTACGCTAGACGCTGCGGCAGTGAAGAAGCTTATCTATTAGTTTTCAATCGTGATCCGGCGATAAGCTGGGATGATAAGATCTGGCACAAGTCAGGGTTTAAAGATGGAGAGCTTGCGGTTGGGGTTTGGGGAAGCTGATAACCCTATACTCAATCAGCCACATAAATCATTAATCTACTCAAGCACTGGTCTTTGACTCAAAAACCACATCCCGATGATAAGCTAAAAACTCTTTATCTGGGCTAAACTTATCTGGAAGAACAAGTCCCTTTCCATCAAAGCTACTCAATGAATCCTTAAAGAACCTGTCTTCAGCAGAGTGGTATTTACTTGACACCTTAACTTTTAAATTCTCGGTAACAGTTATCATGCCAAGGTCAAATGCCTTGTCATGGATCATCGATAAACAGAGGCCGTTCCGTGGATTAAGCCGATTCTCTTCATTATCTTTCCAAGGCACAATGTGACTAGCAACTAAAAGCCTTGGAACTGAAAGTTCACTGATGCAACATTGAAAATTATAAGAGCTCAAAACGAATTTTCTAAAAACATTCTGTCCGACACGAGCACGCGTTTGAATGACCCGCTCTTTTCCCACAAAACTACTTAACGGTGTTAAATCTTCAAGGCTTTCAATCTCTGCTACCTCATCAGACTGAGTAACTAATGAAACAACCTCTAACATCTCCTGAGTGAATTTACCCCAGTTTGAATTCATCTCTTGCCAAATCGCTTTATCAATTTTAGAAGCGCCTTCAAGCCCCTTTCTTCCCGAAGAGGTGATCATAGGGTCTAGGCTTGCAAAGTTGCTTAGCTTCATAGCGAGAGCAGATGGCGTCCTGTTGATGAATGCAGAATACTTTTTGACCTTAGCGTTGCGCTGGTCAAAG
>JBMZDT010000390.1:0-2583 GCA_049614505.1 Leucothrix sp. | reverse complement strand
TCATCTGCATCCGCTGTTTCAGGTTTGTCGTTACTTTTAGTCTCTGTAGTCTCTACTGTTTTTGTAACAGGCGTGGTTGACTCACTGTTATCATGAGAGTCAGCCATAGCAATATAAGACATAATTATCAGGCATGGTAGTAACAGGATTTTAATCATTTGCATAAAAAAAGGCCCTTAGCCTTGATTCGATAGAATTAATTTAGATACTAAGCAAAAGCAATGGTTCAACTTATACAGTCGTCAGCGGTGACTGTCTATATCACCTTTGTGGTGGTGATTGTTAGGGCTTAATGGCAGTCATTAACTAACTATCGACTCTGGTACACTCATCGAATAACCACTGAAAAATACCAACAATTTACCCAAAAGGAACACCACATGAATTTTAAAATGATTAGTGCGGGTCTGTTTGTTATTTGTTTGACACTGCTAGCGAGTATTGCCACCAGTTTTGCCGATAGTGCAAACGAATCTGATGATTTTGATGGAGAGCATCGCTTAATTATTCAAATTAATACCGATGACCCTCGAACTCAGGACATTGCGCTAAGCAATATTGTCAATCTGCAAAAGCATTATGGTATTGATAATATTGAAATTGAGGTCGTTGCCTATGGCCCAGGCCTGCATATGGTGACAACTAAAAGCCCGGTTATTCAACGTATTACCAGCTTAATGCAGCAGGATGTGGTGTTTACAGCGTGTGGGAATACCATCAATACGATTCATGAAACAACAGGCAAGAAACCTGAAGTAATTGAAGGGGTGGGAAATGTCAAAACAGGTGTGGCGCGTATCATTGAGTTGCAAGAGCAAGGTTGGTCATACGTACGTCCTTAATCGTGACGTTTATGTTTCTAACCAGAAAGTCACAGGCCCATCGTTAATTAAACTAACCTGCATATCTGCGCCGAACTTGCCCGTTTGCACAGATGTTTCTATTGCGCGTTCGGCTTGCTCAACAAAATAGTCATATAACTCAAGGCCAAGCGCTGGCGGAGCTGCAGGCGTAAAACTAGGCCGCATCCCTTTATGGGTATCTGCTGGTAAAGTAAACTGAGGGACAACGAGCAGTTCACCACTAATGTTCAATAGTGATTGATTCATCTTGCCATCAGTGTCTTCAAAAATTCGATAGTTAATGACTTTGTGCAGCAGCTTGTCAGCTTGTTGCTTAGTGTCTTCACGCTGCACCCCTAGCAATAATAAAATGCCCTGATTAATTTTGCCGATGGGTTGTTGGTTTACTTCAACCTGAGCGACAGACACACGTTGGATTAAGCCGATCATCGAGTTCCCTAGTCTTTGTTGAGTTTTGTCAGCATACCATTACCTGCATCGATAAGCGCACTAACAATCCCTGCTTCACTCGCAGAATGTCCTGTGGCAGGAATAATATTTAAATCAGCAATCGGCCACGCTTTGTGTAAGTCAAATGCCTGTTTCACCTGACAAATCATGTCATAACGCCCGTGGATGATGTAACCAGGAATCTCTTTGATTTTGTCAGCATTGGCAAGTAGCTGGTTATCCTCAAAGAAGCAGTTATTCATAAAATAATGTGCTTCCAAGCACGCTACACTCAAAGCGGTACGTGGTTCTGAGAAGTGATTAATCATCGATGGCGTTGGGTTGATACTTAAGGTGCGCCCTTCCCATTGTGACCAAGCCTTAGCAGCCCCCATGCGGGCGATCTCATTTTTACCGTTTAGGCGCTTGTGGTAGGCGACTAACATATCATCACGCTCAGCTTCAGGGATGGGTGCGATGTAATCTTCCCAATAATCAGGGAAAAACTGGCTAGCACCACCGGCTTGGTAAAACCACTTCACCTCAGCCTGAGTGCCTAAGAAAATACCCCGTAAAATCAACCCCATCACGCGGTCGGGGTGCGTTTGTGCATACGCTAATGCGAGGGTTGATCCCCAAGAGCCACCGGAAACCACCCAACGATCAATCTTTAATGATTCACGGATTTTCTCCATATCATTGACTAAATCTTGGGTAGAATTGTTGCGCGTTTCGGCGTGTGGTGTGGATTGCCCTGTGCCGCGTTGATCAAACAACACAACACGATATTTTTCAGGATCAAACAGACGACGCATAAATGGCGAACTACCCGACCCTGGGCCACCGTGCAGGTAGATAACAGGGGTTCCTTCCTCTGTGCCGCTTTCTTCAACATAAATATTGTGTGTGTCATCCACCTTTAACATGAAATGGTGGTTGGCGAGAATAGCGGGATAGAGGTCGGACATAACAGCGCTCTGACGAAATAATAAACTTAATAGTAGCCTATTTTCGCCAGATGGGTATCACCGTTTCAGACAATCCGGCGCGTGAGTCGGCTAAGTCATGATCAAATAAGGTATCGCCGTTTACGACAGGCTCATTTGTGGTAGTAATTCCAGCAAAATCATAGCGTTTGCGATCAAGCAGATGTGATGGACTGGTGTTGCCCAGAGCGGTCATCATGCTTGCCAAGCGACCGGGATTAGTGGTTTCCCACTCAGCTAATAATGACTTCATTGCTTGGCGTTGTAGGTTGGGTTGTGAGCCACAAAGGTTGCACGGGATGATC
>JBMZDT010000389.1:0-2593 GCA_049614505.1 Leucothrix sp. | reverse complement strand
TCTTGCAGGGTCGTCATGAGTGCTTTTGCGCCTTCAACGTCATCTTGAAGTAGTTTGAGTTCACCGTAGTACTCCAGTGCGCCTTTGTGGTCGGCTTTTAACTCCAGTGCTTTTTTGTAATGGTTTTCCGCAGCGACCAAATCGGGCTCTTCTTGCTTGCGTAGTGTGTAGCCCATGAAATTATTCCAGTCTGCTGAGCTGGTTTCTTGTGCTTCTTTTACGGTTTCTAAGCGTTCCATCGCGCTTTCGTAATAGCCGTTATCTAAATCCATTTGTACAAAGGTTTGCCAGTCGTCAGCTGGCACTTCGTCTTCTACAGTACCTGCTGAGAAGGCGGCGGTGCTGTAAGTGAGGGCGATACTGATAAGGAGTGTGAGGGCGTTAATCTTGAAGGGGGCTTTCATTGTGCATACCTCTGGTAAAGATAAAACACTCACTCTACTTGATCCGATGTGAGAGAAACGTGAAAAAATCGTTAATCTTTTAGGTGCCGCAAAACGTTCGATGCACAACTTCGGTAGGTTCTGGTGGTAAGGCATACTTGTCTTTACCTGCCTGCACTGTGTAGGGGGCTTTCAGCACATCCATTAATGCGTAAAAGGGTTTGAAATCCCCGTTATCTTCACCCGCGCGTATTACGGCTTCAACTAAATGGTTGCGCGGTATATACAACGGATTGACTTGCAGCATGGCCGTTTGGCGCGTTTTATCATCCTGAGGTTCTGTGATCAGACGGTCTCGCCATTGTTCGGCCCACTCATCAAAGTGGGCACTGTTAACAAATAAATCACGAATAGGCTGGTCATTTGCCGTACTGTCTGCCAGCGCTTGAGATAAGTGGTAGAACGTCAGAGTGAAGTCAGCGCTGTTATCCGCCATACGGGATAGCAAATCATCAATGAGTGATTTATCGCTTTCGATCGCATGGGGCAGGCCAATTTTCTGCGCCATATTGGTCAGCCAGTAGCCTTCATACAGGGTAGGAAAGCGATTAATAGCGGCCTGTACTTTGCTGACGGCGGCTTCCTTGTCATCATCAATCAATGGGACAAGGGTTTCTGCAAAGCGACATAAATCCCAGTGGCCCGCAGCGGGCTGATTTTGGTAGGCATAACGGCCGCGTTGATCAATCGAGCTGAAAACTTTAGCGGGGTGATAGTCGTCGATAAACGCACAAGGGCCGTAGTCAATGGTTTCGCCTGAAATCGCCATATTGTCGGTATTCATGACACCATGAATAAAGCCAAGTGCCATCCATTTTGCAATTAAGGAAGCCTGCCGATCAATCACACTATCAAGGAGTGCTAGGTAAGGGTTTTCGGTGTGTTTAATGTCAGGGTAGTTACGCTCAATGACATAATCAGCAAGTTCTTGAACCGCTTTGCCATTACCTCTAATCGCAAAATAAACAAAAGTCCCTACACGTACAAAACCGCTGGCTACACGTGTGATAATAGCGCCCGGTGGCAAGCCCTCTCGCATGACTTGCTCTCCCGTTGTGACCGCCGCCAAAGCTCGGGTCGTTGGCACACCATAGTTTGCCATTGCCTCACTAAGTAGGTACTCGCGAAGCACCGGGCCAAGTGCAGCGCGACCGTCACCATTACGGGAATAGGGCGTGCGGCCTGAACCTTTTAACTGGATATCGTAGCGATGTTGATCATGTCCAATGACTTCTCCCAGTAAAATTGCACGTCCATCCCCTAGCTGAGGGTTAAGGTTACCAAACTGATGCCCGCTGTAAGCCATGGCTAATGGTTCCGCACCTTCTGGGATGGTATTGCCTGAAAACGTGTGAGCAGCCGCTTGGCCAGTGAGTGCTTGGGTATCTAGACCAAGATCAGCAGCCAGTGTGTCATTGAATTGGATGAGACTAGGTAGCTCAACGGGTGTTGGTTCAACCTGAGAATAGAAATACTCCGGCAGTCTGGCGTAGCTATTGTCGAAGGGAAATGTGGGTTGGTGAGTCATGGTGTGGGCCTGTTATCCAGCAGTAGGGGTTTTAATGTGCTGCTCATTCTAAATTTAACTTTCTCTAGCGCACCAACGATGACCAGTGTTTCATCGTGAGAAACTGCATGGCTTTGTTTAGCTGATCAGCTAACAATATGGCCTCTGATTCTCCAGGATCAAGTTGTAAGTTGAGAAGCAGTAGGCGGGCATCATCTTTGATCGCCTGTACAATAATAAAACCCTGCCGCTTATGCTCAAACCAGTCAGAGTCAGCACCTAAGCCCCTCTCAATTTCGCTACTTACCATTGGTGGATTGCATGGTCATTTGTACTACGTTTTGAAGGTACAGTAATGGTATCGCGTTTAAAGTGAAGAGGCGACTTTATCCGTAAACTCCATCATGCGATTCATATACCCCCATTCATTGTCATACCAAGCGTAGAGCTTCAGTTGCGTGTCATTAATCACCATCGTAGACGGTGCATCGATAATCGAAGAGCGTGGATCACCTTTATAATCAACCGAGACCAGCGGACGTTCCTCATAGCCCAGAATACCTTGCAAATAAGTCTCTGAAGCCTCTTTAAAATAGCCGTTGATTTCTTCAGCTGTCACAGATTTTTCCATCTCTAGCACTAA
>JBMZDT010000388.1:0-2601 GCA_049614505.1 Leucothrix sp. | reverse complement strand
ATCCGCGACGACAGGGTTAATATCTAACAAGGGGGTTAACTGTGTCATGCCTTAATACCAAGTGAGGAAAGTTTAGATGTATTGGTTTGCGTGCTACTCGCTGTCAAAGCGGCTGCTGACATGGCTAATTTACCGCTTGCTAGCCAGTCGGCACCGTTAACAAAACCATGAACTAACGCAGCCATCGCCGCATCACCACAGCCAGTCACATTATTAACCATCGATGACTTTGCATCTAGCCAATGTGCGTTATTACCGTCACTCACATATGCCCCTCGATCACCTAGGGTAATCATCACTTGAGTGACACCTGACGTGTGAAGTGCTTGTGCGAGTTTAGGCGCATCGTTCATTGTTACATGTTCAAACCCTGCGAGTATTGCCGCTTCTTGTAAATTGGGTGTGATGCAATGGATTTTTGACCGATAGGGTAGAAGTCGTCGCGCTTTGATTGTTGACACTGGATCAACCCAGATTGGCACATTTTCAGCGTGTTCAAACAAGTACGCAAGGCTCGCTTCAGACAGGTTAGCGTCGACTACCCAGCAGGTAGCCATTTGCAACGTCTCTAGCCGTAACGCCAATACACTCGGGTTCAAGCAATCCAATACGGCCATATCATTAATCGCCGTAATGAGCTCTCCCTGCTTATCGTGCATGGACAAATAACTCGATGTGCGCTGCGCCTCAGCGATTAGCGTGTTCGAGGTACCAACGCCTAGCGACTCGCAGTGCTTGAGCAGCTGTTGGCCCCATTCATCTGCTCCAACGGCGGTAACTAATTCACAATGAGTGCCTAAATAAGCAAGATTTTCTGCGATATTGCGTGCAACACCACCAGAGGACGTAGTGACTTCACCGGGGTTGGAGTCACTTTCTACCGCAGTGCCCGTCATTTTTCCCATCAAGTCCATATTAGCTGCGCCAATGACCGCAACGAAAGGCTTTGTGGGGGTTGGCTTTTTCGCTATTGGTAACACTAGAGCGATAGCTGCCACACTTTGGCGACATTGCGTGCTGTACGGTATAAATTCTCATCGGCAGTCGCTAGTGCATTGTCCAGCGTGACTACACCGGGCACCACGCTAAATAAAGCATCAATACCATGCTCATGCACCACAGCAGCGTCTTCAGACACTGAACCGGCTAGCGCAATCACTGGAATATCACCCACGGCCTTAGCCCTTTTGCTCACACCAATGGGCGTTTTGCCACAGATGGTTTGGCTGTCAATACGCCCTTCTCCAGTTATTACTAACGAGACACCTTCCAGCTGTGCTTCGTAGTCAACGGCATCTAGTACGATATCGATGCCGCTTTTTAAGGTGGCGTTGAGAAAGCCTAAAAATGCACCGCCTAAACCACCTGCGGCACCTGCACCGGGAATATTAATAATATCTTTTGCTGTAACCTGTTGCGTGATTTGAGCAAAATGAGCAAGGTTACTATCCAATACCTTTACCATGTCTGGCGTGGCCCCTTTTTGTGGGCCAAAAATCGCGGACGCGCCGTTATCGCCTACCAAGGGATTATTGACATCACAAGCGACATCAAAACGTACATCAACCAGCCTAGGGTCAAGGCTGTCCAGATCAATGCGAGCTAACTTTGCTAGCCCGCCGCCGCCAGAAGGAATGGGCTCGCCCGCAGCATCCAGTAGCCCTAATCCGAGTGCTTGCAGCATACCTGCGCCACCATCATTCGTTGCACTACCACCTAGCCCAACGATAATATGTTTTGCCCCTTGCGCTACCGCCGCTAAAATCAACTCACCAGTACCCCGCGTCGTTGCGGTCAGTGGGTCACGTTGAGAGGCATCAATCAGATCTAAACCCGATGCCGCAGCCGTTTCAACAACCGCCGTTTTGCCATCACCTAACAATCCCCAAAAAGCCTCAACAGACTCGCCAATTGGCCCCGTGGCTTGCTGGGTAAACCGCCGCCCTCCTGTGGCAGCAACTAACGCGTCCGTTGTACCTTCGCCGCCATCTGCCACTGGTAGCAATACATACTCCGTATCGGGAAATATGGTATGGAAACCTCTCGCAATCGCTTTAGCAACGCCCTCCGCTGACAAACTTTCTTTGAATGAATCGGGCGCGATTAGAATTTTCATCATGTTCTATTCCTACAAAATTGGTGACGGTAAACCCGACGCTGCCATGCGTTCTATCACACCACACGGCTTGTGAGCAAAGATTTCATTCGCTAGAGTATTCATTCGTATTTTCTTATTAGCCATCAAAAAGATCAACGGTACCCCTGTTGGCTTGCAAATGTGAGCAATTCATTACAAGGCTGAAAGTTGCTTTAACTGAAAACTCCTCTATAATCAATAATATGAACCGAGCAGTGCTATCCCCGAGCACCCGATTACTCCACAGAGCTGCTGAACCGTGTTAGCAAAAGCTATTCTTCCATCATTAATCCTACTCGTTGTTGCACTGACCTTTTCGCTTACCTGCGAGGTGCGCTTTGGTTTGGGTAATGTCGGCACCTGCCTTGCCAACCCCGTTGCGATGATATTTGGTCGTGATGCTGGCTCACCATCTGTCGTGGCCTCCGCACCTGCGCCAAGGCGGCCATCGCAACCTACCCACT
>JBMZDT010000387.1:0-2615 GCA_049614505.1 Leucothrix sp. | reverse complement strand
CATCCGAAAGATTTCCTGCATAATAACAGCGTCTTCGAAGGGGCTCACCAGATAGTTCTGATTGACGATACTGCTGAGCGTTTCACCTGACCTTAAGGGGCCATAAGTTGTATCAGCCCGCAACTCGCTTATTAAGCTTGTCATTAATACAACTGAAACAGACAGCATAATGCCGCAGGAATTTCCCAAACGAAGATTATTCATAGCAGGCCTCAAAGAATTTTAGCAATACTTTCAGCAGCACGTTTTACATCTAAGAAAATCAACCCCAAACGCGCGTTTGGCTTGGCCAATACGGTGACTACCGATTCACTACCTGCATGAGTCATCAATATGTAGCCATGATCGCCTTTAATTAAAACCTGCTCCAACTCACCTCTAGCGAGCTCTTGTGCTGTACGGTCACCCAAAGACAGCATTGCCGCACTCATCGCACCAACACGATCTTCATCCATTGACGCAGGCAAGAGAGCCGCCATCATCAAACCGTCTTTTGATAAAACTGCTGAAGCTTCGATATCAGCAGTTGACCCATTAAGATCACTCAAGATTGAGTTAAGCATTTCTGCGCGCATGTGTTTACTCCTATTGAAGTGTATTTATTAGTTAAGCACCATTGGGCTATCTGTGCCATAACGGCGCTCAAGAGCCCAAATAAGTTGTGTGAAAGCAGGTTGATTGAATTGCGGCATCCCACCCACAATTAAGGTAAAACGATCCTTTCCGATGTAGAGAGGCCAAAAGCCAATTTCGCTATTGCCCGCTGCATCAATCAAACCCCAAGCACGTTGTCGATAACCTAAGTTACCTTTCAGCACATCCTTATGCCGTTTATAAATCGCTGTTAAGCTAGCACTCAGTGCAGCTAACTCCTCAGCGGCTTCATGTGGAAAACCAGAACTCCCTAAGTACAAACCTTGGCCTTCTGCCAACACTGCACGACCATCATCTGACAAACTGTTAAGCAGGTCGGGCAATAGACTTTCTAAACTCCCTGATGGAGCAAGCTGACTGGTTTGTTGACCATAAATAAAGCCCGCATCTTGTAATAGATGTACGAACTCTAAGGTCTCAGTATCATCGCTTAAACCGCTCAAATCTTTTGCATTATCAAGGCTGAACGGTGGCATTTGTTCAACAGTCAGTAGTCGGTGTAGAAATTGCCGGCCAAATTCTTCAGCATTGTCCTGAACCGTATAGAAACTACCGCCAGGGGTAACTCCCATGAACAAATCTTCTCGTGAGGTATAATCACTCATAGTATTTCAGCTCCAGGTGCCAATGACATTAACATTGCTTGAATCAGCAGGGATACGTCATCTCGTTTGCGTGCATCTATTTCAAATACAGGGGCTTTAATTTTTAATTGATCTAACCAGTGGCGATAGTCATTAACCGTAGGAACACGGTGTGTATCCATGCGAGTAACACCAACAACTAACTGCTGAGCCTCAATAAATTCTTTAAAGGCCTGTGTATAAAACTTAAGGTCTTGCTGGGGATCTTTTCGAGAATTATCAATCAACAACACCAAGCCAATGCCTCCCTCTGTCAGGATATCCCACATAAAATTAAAACGTTCTTGGCCGGGAGTCCCATATAAATGAACGCGCTCGTTTTCCCCAAGCTTGATCATCCCATAGTCCATTGCCACTGTTGTTGCAGGCTTTCGTGCTTTCGCCATATCCGACGCCTGCTCATCGGTTGTGACAATATCAATATCACTAATCGAACGAATGGCCGTTGTTTTACCAGCACCCACCGGACCTGTGAATATGATTTTACGATTCTCTGTACTCATCCTTAACCCCCTACTAGTCGTTTTAACAAGCGTGAGAACAGGCCTTTAGGGGCATCTTTAGTACGAGTCACGGGTTGTTTGTTAATCAATTTATCAGGATCCTGTTCGATCAAACCTAGGCTATTTGCCGCGTTATAAAAAGAAAATGCGTAGCGCTGTGGAATACTTAATGATTGTGCAATCTCAAAGGCACTCATCGCTTTAACTGACCATTGTGCTGCAATAGGCATCACATGAGGAAAGTTCTCTAATCGGGTCAGACTGGGCCAATGCTTTAGCCCAACAGGTTTCTTAGGATCTAAAGTGCGAGGCAAACGACCTTTTGCAGAAAGCAATGTTGATGTCCAGACAAACGATTCTAAGTCATACAGCGATGATGTTTGTTGAGAAATCATGTCATTTAACTCATGAATCTCTTTAGTACTTAGGATGTGCATCTTGCCACCATCACGCACATTACAGTTCGCGATCAGATTCGTAAATTCATCCTCGTAAATGTCAATACCGCAAAAGACTCGATGAATTTCCGGCAGTACATAGATCCTTGCCTGAGGGAAATTTAACAAAACGCCTTGCTGACATTGACGAGCCAAACGCACAGCATCTTTTAAGCTCGACAGAAAAAAACTATCATCTTCGTGGAAATTAGCAAGATCAGCACTGCTTTTAATATCTTCACCCTCACCGCACAATCGCCGCATTCGCTCAATGCTTTCAGCTTCTGATAGTTGCCTTGGGTGACTAGCGGCTAGCTCGACACTTTCCTCTATTGCGGCATTGTCATCTACACCTTCCGCTGGCTGCCTCGCTGCTA
>JBMZDT010000386.1:0-2625 GCA_049614505.1 Leucothrix sp. | reverse complement strand
AATTTGAACGCCCGGCAAATGCGACCTCTAAGCCAGATGTTTCAGGGAGGGTTTTACGGGTCGTAGCACTCGCTAAAAAGCGGGCTGAACGGTAGATAGAGCTCATCGTGAATATCTCTTTTTTGCTCACGGAGTTTTGCAGAGTACATTTAAACTGTGTTATAAACTGCGCCTAATTTAGTGCGGTACAGACTAGGTCGGCTTCTGCTGTTTTGCAAGTACTGTATCGTTAAAGCACCTTGGTGTGCTGAAGAATTTATTTTTGGGATTGGAGCAAGTAATGAAAAAAGCATTAGGATTGATTTTTGCTAGCTTGGTGATGTTTGCCTCAACGGCAAGTTATGCAGGCGGTGATGCTGAAAAAGGTAAAGCACTAGCGGCTTCTTGTGCGGCGTGTCATGGTAGTGAAGGTGTTAGCACAAACCCTGATTGGCCAAACCTTGCAGGTCAGGGAGCAGGTTACCTTGCTAAGCAGCTTTATGATTTTAGAACAGACAAGCGTATTAATGCGGTTATGAATGGCATGGCGAAGGCGATTGCTTCTGATGACGATGTAGAGCACATTGCTGCTTATTATGCGTCACTTCCTGCTGGTTTAGGTGAAGCTAAAGAAGAGATGGTTGAAGAAGGCTCTTTGCTTTATAAGGGTGGTAAAACGTCTACTAAGATTGCAGCGTGTGCCTCATGTCACGGTCCAACCGGATCAGGTGTGGATTCTGCGAAATTCCCAATGTTAGCAGGCCAGCACAGTAAGTACATTGCTGCACAGCTTAAGGCATTCCGTTCAGGTGAGCGTGCCAACGATATGAATCAGATGATGCGTGATGTGGCTAAGCGCATGTCAGATACAGACATTGAGAAAGTAGCAGGCTATATTTCTGGTTTACAAGACTAAGCGTTAGCCTAGGAAAACAATAAGAACCCTACGGTTACTGTCGTATTTATCGAGTGAAATGCGGCGTTTTCGTTTAAAAGGTGGCGCAGTGCCACCTTTTTGTTTTTTGCTGCATCCAAGCTAAGAACTTTGGGGTATGATAATAGTCAATAAAAATTAAGTTCATACAGGGAAATACTAATGAATAGACATCTCGCTCTATTAATGTCGGCCACTGTACTCAGTACGTTTGGCCTGACTGCATGCGACTCTGCAACAGCAACTAATGAAAAGAAAACGGCTGAGGTGGCAAAGCCTGAAGCCGTTGTTGAGCAGGTCGTTGAAAAAGCGGTGGAAGCGCCAAAGGCTGTGATTCAGGCAGCGGTTGCAACAGCCCCCAAAATTGAAACAGCTGTCGCAAGCGCGACGAGCGAAGTAACCACGGCAGTGGAGTCGGTTGAAAAGAAGGTTGAAGTGGCTGCATCAGAAGCGGCTAAAGCGCCCAAGTTAGAACCTGTCGCTGCAGCAGCTGTGGAAAAAGCGGTACCGAAAAAGCCTAAATACAAAGAAGGTCAGCATTACTTTGAAATTTTTCCAGCCATGCAGACCGATGCGGTGGGTGGTAAAGTTGAGGTGGTTGAGTTGATGTGGCTCGGTTGCCCACACTGTTTCCATTTGGAACCAACCATTAAAGCGTACAAGAAAACCCTGCCAGACTATATTGACTTTAAACAAATACCAGCCATGTTGAATCCGCGTTGGGTGGCTGATGCTAAGACTTTCTATGTCGCAGAAATTTTGGATCCTAAAGGGACTAAAAAGCTCATTGATAAGGTATTTCATGCTATTCATGTCCAAAAGCGTGCACGTATGGCTTCACCAGATGTCGTCAAACGCTTTATGCTTCAGCAAGGTATTACAGAAGCAGAGTTTGATAATGCTGCCAATTCTATGGTGCTACAAGCTAAGCTAAACCGTGGGCGTCAAGTGAGTGCAGATTCACAGGCGCAGTCGGTGCCCACATTAATTATCAACGGTCGTTACCGCACTAGCCCTTATGCCGCTGGCGGTGAAAAGCAGCTGATTGAGATCGTTAATATGCTGACTAAACGAGAGTTTGAGAAGTAATACGCGATGCGTCAGCTAACGGTTATCGATAAAATACTGACCGAGATTGATCAGTCGATGCGTACAGTTTATGCTGGCGCACCGGCTTCAATCCGTCCAGTTGCCCCTGAAAACTTGACGGATAAACCGGATCTCAGTGAGACAGAGAGAAGGCAGGCATCGAGTTTGATGCGGGTTAACCATGCAGGCGAAGTGGCCGCGCAGGGCTTGTATCGTGGCCAGGCAATGAATGCTAAGAACCTTGCCATTAAGCAGCAGATGGCTGAATCAGCGGCTGAAGAAAATGATCATCTCCACTGGTGCGAGGCACGGCTTAAAGCGCTAGATTCACACAAAAGCTATCTCAGTCCACTATGGTACTGGGGCTCTTTCAGTATAGGCGCGGCGGCGGGGGCAGCAGGTGATCGATGGAGCCTTGGCTTTGTCAAAGAAACAGAAGATCAAGTGGGCAAGCACATCGATAAGCATCTCGAAAAGCTGCCACAGGCTGATGAAGTGAGCCGTGCAGTGCTGCTGCAAATGCGAGCCGATGAGCAGCATCATGCCGACGTAGCGCAGGCTGCTGGTGCCGCTAAACTCCCTTTCCCTATTCGCAACATATTGATGCCATTAACCTCTAAGGT
>JBMZDT010000385.1:0-2634 GCA_049614505.1 Leucothrix sp. | reverse complement strand
GTTTCCGTAGCGGTAACAAAGGCAAGGCGGAATACCAATATTACCCCGGCGAATGGGTAGAGCCTTTCAAATCCCGCAGGAAAGCCTGTGGTTTAATCATGTATAAAACGCTGGGCATTGAACGTGGAGATACAGAGCGCCAAATGGATCAATGGGCCGCTAATTACCGCTCATTTGACGCACCAGTGACTTTGTATTTCTTCATAGATAGACCAATGGAAACCGGATCGTATATGGACTACGGCATGTTCCTGCAATCGGTCATGTTAGCGGCGGTGGATCAAGGGTTAGCTACTTGCCCGCAAGCCGCACTCGCTGATTACCCTGAAATCATTAGAGCAGAATTAGGCTATTCAGATGATAAAGTTCTAGTTTGTGGTATGGCGCTGGGCTACGAAGATAAAGATGCGATCGTTAATAGCTACCGCACGGGCAGAGAAGAGGTTGAATCGTTTACTGAGTATTTTGAGTAGGCCAGTGGATATCTAAACGCTAGCGTTGATAACGCACATCTATTTTCAGCGCTTAAACGTACCTAGATTTAACAAAATCTAAGGTCTCATAGCTATGTTCAAATCATTCTTAATCAAGCCTTTATTTCTCAGCCTACTATTGTGCTGTTTCGCCATTTCATCAACCGCTGCATCTGCAATGGATCTAGACCAAGAAAAGGTCGCTGAGATGCTGGCTGAAACGGAAGCACCGGATGGCGTTGTGTTTGAGCTGATTGGTAACGAAGGTGATTACCTCCTCAATGCCATTAAAAAAGTAGAAACCTACAAAGCGCAATTGCAAAAGAAATTCCCAGAGTTAGAAATTGCAGTGGTTTCCCACGGCTCAGAGCAGTTTAACCTCACCAAAGCTAAACAAAGTGAATCTAAAGATACCCATACCCGCGTGCAACGCTTGGTTGCTGACGATGTGCCTGTACATATCTGCGCAGTTCACGCGAGCTGGCGTGATGTAGCGCCTGAAGACTTCCCTGATTATATTAGCGTGTCTTCAACAGGCCCTGCTGAAGTTAGAAACTACCAAGCGCTAGGTTACACACTGATTGTAGTTGAGTAATACATTTGAGTGCGGATCATACTGGCTCGCAAGCAATTGCCATGAGCCAGTATGCTTATGTGTAGACTTTCCTGGCAGGCCTACTTAACCGTCACCCATCGCAAAATAAAGAAGTTATCCGTACGCTGCGTCAAACTAATGTTGTCCTTAGATGCCCAAATCAGCGGCTGAACATACATCGGGATATAAGCCACTTCTTTCTGCGTTGTCGCGGTCACTTCATCAATCATCACCTGACGCTTCGTGTCATCAAGTTCTTTCTGAATCAATGGCAATAGTTCATCTACGCGCGAGCAGGGCCGCCTCATATGAGTATCTGCTAATATAGCCTGTATTTTACACAGCAGGTCATTCATGGAAGATAAGCCGTCTCTAAGCAAAGAAATTTTATTGACTTGTTTTGAGGGTGTTTTGGATCCTCGTGGTAGTAATGCCCGCCATCCATTGCATAGCGTACTCTTTATTTCTCTATGCGCAGTGATTAGTGGAGCAGAAAGCTGGGATGATATAGAGCTCTATGCGCTGTCTAAAAAAGAGTGGCTGCTGTCATTGTTGCCTCTGCCACATGGCCTCCCTTCAGACGATACCTACCGTCGCGTACTGAGTGCTTTGTCTCCCGCCTCTTTTGAAACGGCTTTTAGACGTTGGGTGAAAAGTATTGTCTCCTCTTTGGCAGGTGATGTGATTCCCATTGATGGAAAGCGTATTCGGGGTGCGTTTCGCTGTGACTCTGAGAACGTTATTCATCAGGTTAGCGCTTGGTCTTGCTGTCATCAGCTTGTCTTAGGACAGGTTAAAACCAATGATAAATCAAACGAAATTACCGCTATCCCCGAATTACTAAAGTTGTTAGACATTAGAGGGGCCACGATTACGATTGATGCGATGGGCACTCAGAAAGCTATTGCAAAACAAGTCGTTGATCAAAAAGGCGATTATCTGCTGGCATTGAAGGGGAATCATGAAACATTGCACCATTCGGTTAAGGCTTACTTTGATCACCTTGAAACCCCAGTAGGTCAGCGCTCCCGCGCTCCTGCTAATTATCATGAGTCGGTGGATAAAGGACATGGTCGCTTGGAGCGGCGGCGTTGCTGGGTGGTACAAACACTGGATTGGTTGGATGAACGAGCATCGTGGGCAGGACTTGGCTCATTGATCAAACTGGAATCTTCTCGTGAGATACTGGCGACAGGTCAATGCTCAAGGGCAATTCGCTATTACATCAGTAGCTTAAACGAACCCGCTCAAATTATAGAACAGAAGATTAGGAGCCATTGGGAAATTGAAAATAAGCTGCACTGGACACTGGATGTTAGTTTTGGTGAGGATGCGTCATCGATTCATAATGAAAATGCAGCCCAAAACTTCTCTTTGCTGAGGAAAATAGCGATGACTTTATTGAGGCAGAGCACATCCAAAGGCAGCATTAAAGGGAAACGTAAGAAAGCTGGATGGGATAATGATTTTCTTTTAGAGGTGATATTTTCAGCTAATTTCAAATGAGGGGGCCCTGGGCCCCTGCCTCATTCGCCTTGTCTTCTTGACTGCGATAGCTAATAATAA
>JBMZDT010000384.1:0-2639 GCA_049614505.1 Leucothrix sp. | reverse complement strand
GAGATTGGCAAGTTACATCAGCAGCTTGGCAATACCATGATTTATGTGACTCATGATCAGGTCGAAGCCATGACGATGGCGGATAAAATAGTCGTGTTAAGAGATGGTTATGTGGAGCAGCATGGCTCACCTTTAGCGCTATACACACATCCTGATAATTTGTTTGTTGCGGGCTTCATTGGTTCACCAAGAATGAATTTTATTCCGGTGACGCTAGAGTCTAATGGGGCTGATACAACGCGTGTCCAGTTACCTGATGGCCAATCAATTGACTTGAGTTTTGATACCAGCAGTGCGGCCGTGGGCGACAGGTTAACGCTTGGTTTACGCCCTGAGGATTTATCAGGCCTGGAAGGTGATTTCAGCTTTGAGCTAAAAGTGGCTTTATCTGAGCACCTTGGTGGGACTTCTTTCTTGTATGGTGCCTATGGCGACAATGATAACTTCGTTGTTGAGCGCTCAGGGAGTGACCGTACTCAAGCGGGTGAAGCAGTTGCTGTGGCAGTGAATGCAAAAAGTGCCTATCTATTTGATAAAAATGAGCAAGCGTTTACGCGTCGCGTTGCGGTTTAAGTATTAGATAATCATTTGTAAAGTTGCAGTTATGTGGCTGTGTGGTAGTGTGTCGAACGAGATTTATTTATTATATTGATAGCTTATGGCTCAACTACCGCCACTTAATGCACTTCGCGTGTTTGAATCTGCTGCTCGCAACCTGAGTTTTAGCAAAGCGGCGGATGAACTGTTTGTCACCAAAGCCGCTGTGAGCCATCAAATAAAAGCACTTGAAGATCACCTTGGCTTTCCCTTATTTGATAGGAAAAACCGCGCAATTGAGCTGACAGAAGCAGCAAAAGTGGCGTTGCCAAAGCTGCGGGAAGCCTTTAGTACATTGTCTGAGGCAGTGCAATTGATGCGCCGGTATACCGAGCCTGCGAGTGTCAATGTCTGTATGGCACCGTCCTTTGCGGCTAAATGGCTAGTGCCACGGCTACATAAATTTTCTGGTACGCACCCTGATATTGATATGCAAATTACGGGTGATGATACGCTTATTTCTAGTCGCAATTCGTCATCGAATATGGATGACTGGTTTCGCAACGACAAGATAGATGTGATTATTCGTTTTGGTAGCGGCAACTACCCGGGGTATCGGGTGGACAAGTTGTTTGACGTGTCAGCAGTACCACTGTGTAGCCCCAAACTACTAACTGAAGGTATGCACCCGCTAACTGTGCCCGATGATCTGCGTCACCACACCTTATTGCATGATGATACGGGCTATGCCGGTCGACCTCATTGGAGCAGTTGGTTAGAGTTGGCAGGGGTTGAGGGGGTTGATGCGAAGCGTGGCCTGCATTTTAATCATGTACTGCTAGTGTTGGGTGGTGCGATTGATGAGCAAGGCATTGGCTTGAGTATGGAGCCGCTGGCGCAGTACGACATCGATGCAGGGCGTTTATGTATCCCGTTTGATTTAAAGATGCCATTAGAAAACGCCTACCATGTGATTAGACCAGAGCAGGCGAGCGACAACGAGTCGGTTGAAGCCTTCGTGTCTTGGCTGCTGCATGAAGCGCAACGTGATGCTAAATTAGTCAGATCCGCTTAGGCTTCATGCTCCTGAAATAGGGTGGCTGGCGCAACTTGTAACAGCGGTCTGAGATTAATATAGCCTGCAATGCCCACGAGTAGTGCGCCACTAACGACACCAATGAGTATCAAATACGCGTTGAAAGTGGGTTGCAAATCAAATAACGAGTAGGCCGCTATATTACTACTGATCATAGCAAAGGCACCCGCTAGCAACCCGGCAATACCTCCTACTAGCACAAACTCTAATAGAATGGATTTTTTCAGCTGAGCACGGCTGGCTCCAATGGTTTTGAGGATCGCTAGTTCGCGCCGTCGTTCTGCTCTTTGCGACTGAAGAGCTGCAAATAACACGATGATGCCTGCAATCAGCGTAAAGCCAAAAATAGCTTGGATTGCTAGTGCTGCTTTGGAAATAAGGTCTTTGATTTGCATCATAATGGCAGTGATATCGATCGCGCTTACGCTGGGATGCTGTTTGACTAACTGTGGAACCAGCTTGCTGTCCTCAGGAGGAACGTAAAGACTAGTAATCAGTGTTTGCGGTAACTTGGTCATTGAGTCAGGTGCTGCTAACACAAAAAAGTTTGGTGTTAAGTTATCCCAATTCACTTGGCGCACGCTGGTAATCGCCTGCGTGACCCTCTGCCCCGCAATATCAAACGTTAATGTATCGCCAACGGTTAGCATGAAGCGTTCCATCACACTTTCTTCGACTGAAAAGCCGCTGGTTTCGGTTGCGCCAAACCATTCACCTTCAAGCAGGGTATTCGCAGCGGGAAGGGCTTTAACTGAGGATAGGTTGAATTCACGTTGCAGCAGGCGCTTACTGCGAGGTGATTCATAATCATCGGGTGTCACTGGTTGGCCTTTAATCTCCACTAAGCGCCCACGAATTAATGGGTAAAGCGTTGGTTCGATGCTGTTCTTTGCAAGATAGCCTTTAAGCTCAGTCACCTCATTGGGCTGGATATTGATTAAGAAATGGTTGGGGGCGTCCTCTGGAATGCTGTTCTGCCAGCGATCTAATAAATCGTTTTGTAATG
>JBMZDT010000383.1:0-2643 GCA_049614505.1 Leucothrix sp. | reverse complement strand
CCGTTTGTTCAGCGCAAACAGTACTGGCGTGAACCCATATTAATGCAGCGCGTTGGCCTGCCTGACAAACAATCACCCAGCATGGCTATTTACTTACAGGCAGATACCCATCAAATTCAATTCATTCAGCCTGTGGCAGACGTTACGCACGCAATAACAGAAGCTAAGCGTTACCAATGGCAACCATTTACGAAGCTGTTGAAACTACCAACAGCTTTGGGCGTAAGGCCTGTGTTTAACCGAAAAGGGTATGTCACAGGCTCTGAACGCCCAGAGCGATGGTTGTTTTGGCCAATGGGTGTAAAAAATCCCGGTGCACTACGCCGTTTTGGCGATCATGCGATTAGTTTTATAGGACGGCGATATTTTGATGACCCACAGCTGTTAGAAAAAGTCAGTGGTTTAAAGCCTGGGCCATTTTCCGCTCACGCCAAGTAATAATAAAACCCGCCGCAATAACAATCATGACACCCAATAGGGCAACCGCATTTGGCCGTTCGTCAAAAAAGAAATAGCCGCCAATGATAGCGATAGGCAAGTAAAGGTATTCCAATGGGGCCACTAGGGTTGCAGGAGCATTTTGATAAGCCGCTGCAATAGCAAAGTGCATGACCACACTGGCGATAGCGACCGCGACTAAGGTTAACAGTTGAGGCAAAGGAAGCATAACGGGTGGGCGCGTGAGGAAACCTGGATCAGGTGCGGCAGGTAGTAATGACAATATTAGCAGACCCAACAATCCCGATTGTAAAAACATGAAAGTTAGCCAAAATGAGATGGCTAGCGGGTCTTCGTTTTTGCAATGCTTGCGCGTATAAACTTGTGTTAGTGCATAAACAAAGCCACACAGCACGGGCAAAAATATCATGGGATCAAACTGGGAAGCGCTGGGTTGTAAAATTAATAAAACGCCAATGAAACCACCAATAGCACTGGCGATTCGCCAAATGCCGATCTTCTCTTTCAGCATTACCGAAGCCAGCAGTACCATAAACAAGGGGCCACTAAAAAATCCGCCCGCGACCATTGTAATAGGCAGCACTGCTAAGGCGGTAAAAAACGATAGATAAGTAAACGTCATCAGTAGCGAGCGGATGACGACCGCCTCGATACTAATGACCTTAAGCGCGGGCAATTTACGTAGGGCGATAAGCACCAACAGCAAAAAGCAGATACCAAAGACTGAACGCATCGATTGCAGTTGCCACAAAGATAAATTAGTGGTTAACCATTTGGTCGCCAAGTCGGCAAATGCAACGGTTGAGGTGCCAAAAATAACCATAACGATTGCGAAGCCAGTACGGTCAGGCTGTATCATTGTTGTGTCTAAGGGTGCGCTCATAATGGCTTCTCACTGCTATTTTAACGGTTTTTATCACAGTTTTATTAGGGCAACGAGTGATAAAGCATTGGCCTTTGCTGCCTGCGGGTTTATGACTTGCTTTATAATAGATTGTCACTGATTAAAGGATAATGAGCATGAACGAGTCGCGAGAAATAACCAAAAATTCAGATTTACGGCGTGCCGCAGACAATTTGGAATATTTTGTGAGCTATGTTTCGAGCCCTTGGCGAATCATTTGGATTAATTTTGTGGCAGGGGTGTTTCGTGGCTTAGGCGCGGTGATTGGCGCATCCATTGTGATAGCGGTGATTATCTGGTTGCTGGGGTTATTTACCCAAATCCCACTGTTAGGCGAATACGCTAAAGAATTTGATCAGCTGGTGTCTGGCTACGTCTATAAGACAGACTACAATGATGAGCTAGACCGAGTGGGTGATGCCCTAGAGCGTATTGAAGCGGTGCTAAAAGAACCGAAACAGTAGCGCTACTAATCTGGGAATTTGTCAGAGCACAGTTCGCCTCCTGCTCCCCAGTTGCTTTTTTCGACATCGGTTAGCACCACAAAAACGGATTCAGGCTTACTACCCGCTGCACGGACGAAGGCGTCAGTGAGTTCTTTAACTAATTCACGCTTTTGGTCTTCAGTGCGACCGGGAAACATTTCTACACGGATAATAGGCATTGCTTAGTCCTTGGTTGTTGGATTAGGTTTAAGGAAGCTCGATGCAGCCTCTTTTCGGTCACAGTACTCTTTCCAAGGCACTAGCAAACGAATCCCAGTTCGGTGGAAACGGTGGAATGGGTATTTCTTAATAGGAGTGACAGGGAGTGGTAGGTCATTTTTAGATTTACCCATGGCCGCTTCAGCCAACAGACGTCCCATGACCGTTGACATAGCAACACCTCGACCATTATAGCCTAGCCCTGCGTGTAAGCCCGGGGCTGGTTGGTGAATGTGTGGCAAGTGGTCTTGAGTGACCGCGAGCCGCCCGCCCCAAATATAGTCAATTGATAGCTCTGGAAACTGTGGATAAACCGTGCGTAAACCCTGCATGATGCGCTCACGGTCTGACGCGGCGGGTGATTCTGCGGTGACTCCAGCAGAGCCAAAGACTAAACGGTTTTCAGCGGTTTTCTTAAAATAGAAAATAACACGGCGTGTATCGGCAAAGGTTTGTCTGCCGGGTAAAATTTCTGCATTTTGTGCATCAGTTAAAACGGGAGTAGCTGCTTGAATACTGATGACAGGGACAATGCTTTTTGCTAAATCTGGAAATAGCGCGTCACTGTAGCCATTG
>JBMZDT010000382.1:0-2679 GCA_049614505.1 Leucothrix sp. | reverse complement strand
CGATGCTCACCCAATGGCCACGATGGTAGGTGTTGTAGGCGCACTGTCAGCGTTCTATCACCATGGAGAAGACATCCACGACCCGCAGCACAGAATGATTACCGCGCATAGACTCATCGCCAAAATGCCTACCATTGCCGCTTGGAGTTACCGCTACGCCAATGGCCAGCCGATGATTTATCCAAAAAATTCACTCTCGTTTTCGGCAAACTTCCTGCACATGATGTTCTCCATGCCAACGGAGGATTACACACCAGACCCGTTGTTTGTTAAAGCACTGGACTTACTCCTCATCCTGCATGCAGATCATGAGCAAAATGCGTCAACCTCTACTGTTCGCTTGGCAGGAAGCTCAGGGTCAAACCCTTTTGCAGCCTTATCTGCGGGAATTGCGTCGCTTTGGGGGCCTGCTCATGGGGGAGCCAATGAAGCGGTTATTCGCATGCTGCAAGATATCGTTGATTCTGATAATGATGTTGCACACTACGTCGCGCGCGCTAAGGATAAATCCGACCGCTTCCGCCTGATGGGCTTTGGGCACCGAGTTTATAAAAACTTTGACCCTAGGGCCGTTATCATCCGCAAGACCTGCATGAACCTTCTGGAACAACTCGGCACGAATAATCAGTACCAAGCACTGTTTGATACCGCTGTTGAATTAGAAACCATTGCACTGTCTGATGAATACTTTGTCTCGCGCAATCTGTACCCAAATGTTGACTTCTATTCTGGTATAATTTTGTTAGCAATGGGTATACCATTAAATATGTTCACCGTTATCTTCGCTATGGCTAGGACTGTAGGCTGGATTTCTCACTGGAATGAAATGATTGAAGATGATGATTTTCGCATTGGTCGTCCGAGACAACTGTACCTTGGTGCTGAGTCCAGAGACTATGTTGATATCGATAAACGAAAATAAGGAGATAGGATATGTCACAGAAAATTATGTTTGAAAACATCACCATGGGTAATGCCGTCACCGCATTTGCAGGATTTGTAGTACTCCTTAGTGTTATTTTGATGAGCGTATTTGGATATGGCTGGGTTTGGCTACCAATCTTAGCTGGAATCCTGACCATTCAATCCGCTTTTACAGGCTTCTGCCCAAGCGAGATTTTAATGCGCAAGTACAATCTCGTTAAGTAAGTCAGCAGCACTTAAGATAAAAGAAACGCCTTGTTCAACACCGACTTGGCCATGAAGCCAAACGAATAACGTTTCTTTTATCTTTGTTCAATCCTCAGATCGCACACGTGCCAAACGGTTAGCTTTATTAGGATTTAAGCAGCGGCTGCCACCACTCAGGATTATCCAAATACCAGTCAACTGTTTTCACAATCCCAGTTTCAAACGTTTCTTTAGGTGTATAACCTAACTCCCGCTGACTCTTACCTGCATCAATCGCATAGCGCCAATCATGCCCCGCACGGTCTGTGACGTAGGTAATTAAGTCAATCGAGGCCTTGCCCTGAGCAGGAGTCGCATTGGGGTACTTTTCAGCAAGCGCTGGCCGTTCTGCAAATCGCTTATCCATGATTTCACAGAGAAGCTTCACAATATCGATATTTGTCCACTCATTGTGCCCACCGATATTATACACCTCACCCAACTTATCCTGCTTAAGGATTAAATCGATGCCTCGGGCATGATCTTCAACATATAACCAGTCGCGAATGTTCTTGCCATCGCCATAAATAGGCAATGCTTTATCCGCAAGAATATTACTCAGACAAAGCGGGATTAGCTTTTCTGGAAACTGGTAAGGGCCGTAGTTATTGGAGCAATTACTCGTCGTGACATTTAGACCAAACGTATGGTGGTAAGCACGCACGATATGATCAGATGCGGCTTTACTAGCGGAATATGGTGAATTTGGCGCGTAGCTGTGCTCTTCTGTGAATGCAGGATCATTATCCCCTAGCGTCCCGTACACTTCGTCTGTCGACACATGGTGAAAGCGATGATTCGGATTCGCTGTGTCAGGATTATCAATCCAAATATTACGAGCCGCTTTTAATAGATTATGCGTGCCAACGATATTGGTTTCGATAAAGACATCAGGCCCTGAAATCGAACGATCCACATGGCTTTCTGCTGCAAAATTTACAATAGTGTCTAGGTTGTGCTGAATCATTAGCGACTCAACAAGGGCTTGATCACCAATATCTCCTTTAACAAAATGCAAATGTTTGTTGTCCTTAACATCATCAAGACTCAATTCATTGCCAGCATAAGTTAGTGCGTCTAGCACTACTACCGTGTCATCTGGATAATTTTCTAACCAATAATAAACAAAGTTCGCGCCAATAAAACCTGCACCACCTGTTACCAAAAGATTGCTCATTTTGTATCCTTACGTTAATTCATTCATCATTTTTCTGAGGGCTACGCGCCAATGTTCGCCCGCCAAGCCCAACGCTTCCCACGTCTGCGTCTTGTCTAAGACGCTGTAAGCAGGCCGACTGGCTGGTGTTGGATAATCAGCAGTGGTCAATGGCTTGAGCTCAACTGGTTTGGCCAGCAGCCCCATATTCAGACCCTCTTCCATAATCGCTTGGGCAAAGTCATACCAGCTAGCGACACCTGCATCAGTCCAGTGGTGCACACCCACAGCATCTACCGCTAGTGCTTGCCAAAGCGACTGCGCCAAGCCATTTGCCCACGTTGGCGTGCCAA
>JBMZDT010000381.1:0-2699 GCA_049614505.1 Leucothrix sp. | reverse complement strand
GTAAAACTCTCGCTCATACATTCAAATTCTGTATCAGCAACAGCCAACTTGGCTAGGTTATTCTTAACAACACGCAGATAAACGCCAGATTCACGTGCCTTAACACGCATCTCTGTCATTTCCCCAACAGTCAAACCGCGATATTCCGCAGCGACCGCAGAGTGAGCTTCTGCAGCCACCGTAGCGACCTCAGAGACAATCTTCTTTTTGTCTTCTAAAGTTAATGCCACAGCATCTACCTCTCTGATTCGGTGCACAAACCACCGTTAAAACAAACACCTTAAACATCAAGATGATCATAGTGACGTGCCCCAAATCATTTCTGACTTGGCTTACGTCATCTGCGCAGGCTAAATGGAACAATTAAGTTGCATAATTCACAACACCTGCGGTCTTCGACGACATACTAAAAAGTATATCTTTGCCATCGCTGGCAACCCCGGAGGGCATTATCGGCACCACGCAAAAACGGAGCACCTAAATTTTCTCTAAACCTTGATCGCCGTGTGATCAACCACCACACCTGGACCCATCGTTGTTGAAACCGACACTTTCTTTAGGTAAGTCCCTTTAGCACTTGATGGCTTACCCTTATTCAAGGCAACCAGCAATGCAGCCAAGTTCTCTTCTAACTTAGCAGAATCAAACTCAACACTACCAATGCGGCAATGAATGATACCTGCACGATCTGTGCGGTACCTTACTTGACCTGATTTAGCATTTTTGACTGCTTCAGCAACATTCGGCGTCACTGTACCAACCTTAGGATTAGGCATTAGTCCGCGCGGCCCAAGAATCTGACCAAGCTGACCAACAATACGCATTGCATCTGGACTTGCGATGACCACATCAAAATCCATATTGCCTTTTTTAACTTCGTCAGCTAAATCTTCAAAACCAACAATATCAGCGCCCGCATCTGCAGCAGCTTGTGCGTTATCGCCTTGAGTAAATACAGCAACACGAACAGTTTTGCCAGTACCATTTGGAAGTACTGTTGCGCCACGCACAACTTGATCCGATTTACGTGGATCAACACCCAAATTAACACTAACATCAACACTTTCAGTGAACTTTGCAAGCGGCAGGCCCTTGATCAGGTCAAACCCTTCAGCAATATTGTAAACCGTATCTTTATTGATTTTTTCAGCAATTAGCTTTTGACGCTTTGTTAGCTTAGCCATTTACACACCCTCCACTTCAACGCCCATACTGCGAGCAGTACCAGCAATCGTGCGGATCGCCGCATCCATATCAGCCGCCGTCAAATCTGGATCTTTCACCTTGACGATTTCTTCCAACTGTTCGCGACTCATCTTGCCAACCTTTTTACTGTTAGGTGTTGGGCTACCACTTTTCAGCCCTAGCGCCTTCAGAATCAATACAGCCGCTGGAGGCGTCTTGGTAATGAACGTAAAACTACGATCACTGTATACAGTGATTACAACCGGAATAGGCAAACCAGATTCAACGTTTTGTGTTGCAGCGTTAAACGCCTTACAAAACTCCATAATCTGCACACCGTGCTGACCCAATGCCGGACCAACTGGTGGACTTGGATTTGCCTGACCCGCAGGAACCTGCAGCTTAATATATGCTTGTACTTTCTTAGCCATTACTTCTCCAGTGGGTGCTTACGTCTTTCGACTCCCCAGTAGATGATTAGAATCAGATTTTTTCAACCTGAAAGAATTCGAGCTCAACAGGCGTTGAACGTCCAAAAATTTGCACAGAAACCAAGAGTTTACTTTTCTCGTAGTTGGCTTCTTCTACGACACCATTAAAATCATTAAATGGGCCGTCTTTAACTCTTACAACTTCACCTACTTCAAATAGAACTTTCGGACGAGGAGCATCGACACCCTCCTCAATACGATTCATAATCGCATCAGCTTCTTTTTGTGTAATAGGTGCTGGCTTATCGCTAGTACCACCAATAAACCCTAAAACTTTTGGAGTATCTTTGATTAAATGCCATGAATCATCATTCATATCCATCTCAACCAACACATATCCAGGAAAGAACTTACGAGTGCTTTTGCGCTTTTGCCCATCGCGCATTTCCACAACATCTTCAGTTGGCACTAAAATACGACCAAATAGCTCTTGAAGATCTAAACGCTCTATACGCTCTTCGATAGACTCTTTAACACGCGCTTCAAAGTTTGAATAGGCGTGAACCACATACCACCGCATTGCCATACCGTCAACCTCTGGCTAGTAGCTCTTTAATGCCCCAACCAAGTAACATATCTACAAACCAAAGAAAAATCGACAAAATAACAACAATTATGAAGACCATCAACGTGGTCTGCATTGTTTCTTGTCGCGTGGGCCAGACAATCTTGCGAACTTCAGTTCTTGCTGCCCCCATAAAGGACAGCAAGCCCTTACCCTGTGTCGTAGTGGCTGCTATTGCAACACCCACACCTGCTACGGCCAACAGACCAAGCACTCCATACAACACAGAATCTTCAAACTGGTAAAAAACAACAATAGAAGCAATTAATAGCGCTAGCGCAATCAACAGCTTGATGATATCGACCATTGAGCTTTTAGGCTCAGCACTAGTTGCCATGTATTCTTACCTGTTCAATTAACACATTGTGTTTCAGATGGCAGGCCAGGAGGGAATCGAACCCCCAACCTACGGTTTTGGAGACCGTCGCTCTGCCAATTGAGCTACTGGCCTAATTTAT
>JBMZDT010000380.1:0-2731 GCA_049614505.1 Leucothrix sp. | reverse complement strand
AATGGGTAAAGCGTTGGTTCGATGCTGTTCTTTGCAAGGTAGCCTTTAAGCTCAGTCACTTCATTGGGCTGGATATTGATTAAGAAATGGTTGGGGGCATCCTCTGGAATGCTGTTCTGCCAGCGATCTAATAAATCGTTTTGTAATGCGGTGAGTAGCAGCAAACTGAATAAGCCAATGCCAAAGACAACAATCAATAACTGTAGACGCGATCCTGCGTTACTGAGTGAACGAACGGAGTATTGACTATGGCGGCTCAGACGCTTGAGTAAGCTAAGAAATAGGGTGGCAACAAGCCAAAAAACGATGACAGCTGCGAGTACACCCAGGAAGATAAATAGGCTAAGTTTAGTGTCACGGGTTTGCATCCACATCAATGCAAAAATTCCGACTAATATTGTTCCTAATAGCAGCTTCCATAGATTGCTACGCCCAGTGCTTTGCTTTTGGAATATTTGCACAGGGGCCGTGTTAACAAGCTGCAATAGCTGGGGTGCTGAGAAGCTCAGTACCATAATCCAAGCCGTCAGTAATCCTGTGAGTGCCGGAATAAGGCTAGTGGCTGGCAGTGTTTGTTGGAGCATGTCGCGTAGGAAAACAGCCACAGCGCTTTGAATAATAAAACCAATCAGTATGCCAAGCAGAGCAGCGGTCGTTGATGTGATTAACAGCTGGCTGAGGTAACGATAAAGAATGCGTCGGCGAGATGCCCCCATTGTTTTGAGTACGGCAACGGTATGTGTTTCATGGCGGCTAAAGCTGTAGCTGGTGAGAGCGATTGCAGCACCTGCTAAAATCACACTGAGCAATGCTGCTGTATTGAGAAAGCGTTGCGCACGCTCTAATGCCGTATTAACTGAAGGTGCGCCGTCATCTAATGTTTCCAGTCGTTCGCCTGTCTTTAATTGGCCTTTTAACCAGTCGCGCATTGTGATGACTTGAGCTTCGGAGCCTGCAAATAGAAAACTGAATCGGGCACGACTGCCCGGTGTCAACAGGCCTGTCTGTGGCAAATCAGCCAGAGGCATCAACACTGGCGGGGAGAATTGAAAAATATTAGAGCCCTGATCCGGCGTTTTGATTAGCGCTTTGTTCAAATTAAATAAGCTTCGCCCAATGCGAACTTCACTGCCAGGCTGTAGGTTGAGTGCGGTAAATAGCGCAGGAGCAGCCCAAACTTGTCCTTGTCTCAAGTTAGCTAAGGTGTCCTTGGTGCCAGTCCGTTGTAGGGTTGTGTTGGTTTCAACCGTGCCGCGTAAAGGGAAATTTGGGCTAACTGCCTTCACTTGGGCCAGTTTAAGGCTATCACCAACAGACACCATGCTACTAAAGCTGATCATCTCTGCTTGTTGTAAGCCAAGTGATTCAGCTTGAGCTAAGTAAGCCTTGTTGAGTGGCCTTGAAGACCTTACGATTAAATCGGCACCAAGGAGCTTGGTGGCCTGCATCGTCATAGAGCGTTCAGTGCGATCAGTAAAAAAATTGACAGAGGTGACTGCCGTTACAGATACCACTAGCGCTAAAAAGAGCAAACGCATTTCAGCAATACGCCAGGCTTGTCGCCAAAGGTTTAATACACTCATGCGAGTTTGCCTGCGGCGATGCGATGGTGAATTTGGCATTGATTGGCTAGGCGTTCATCATGAGTGACTAGCACCAAGGTGCTTTGGTTATCTTGTTGTAGTTGGAATAAAAGTGTTTCGATATCGTCACTTGTTGCTTGGTCTAAATTGCCGGTCGGTTCGTCAGCAAATAAAATTTTGGGTTGGTTTACAAAAGCACGTGCTAGCGCAATGCGTTGCTGTTCACCACCAGAGAGCTGGGTTGGTAAATGGTTTGCGCGCTCACTGAGCCCCACTTGGTTCAATGCTTCTTCAGCCATGGTGCGCGGGTTGCTATGACGTTGCTCAAGCTCTAAAGGCAGCATGATATTTTCTAGTGCGCTGAGGTTGTTCATTAAGTGAAACGATTGAAACACAAAACCTACTTGGCCAAGCCGTAAAGCCGCGCGTTGATCCTCATCTAAGTGGATCATTGACTGCCCTAATAACTTAATATCACCTGCCGAGGGTGTGTCTAAGCCAGCCAATAAGCCTAATAATGTGGTTTTTCCAGACCCTGAAGCACCGGTGATTGCAACTGAACTGCCCTGCGGAATTTGCAGCGTGATATCATCCAAAATAGATAATGACTGATTGTTTTTTAGTTGGATCTTTTTGGCCATATTGATGGTCTCAATGGCATAACTGATCTCTTTTTCTGACATGATATGTAGGGCTTTATGAGAATGATAAAAACATTATACGCGTTCGTTTGGGTGCTTGCAGCGAGTCTATTATTAATTACTGGTGAGGTAGCGGCTAAGCAATCTAATAACCAAGCCACGGCCACTCAAGCCTCCGAAAAAATCAGTGTATTAGTGTGGGGAGACAGCCTAAGCGCTGCGTACGGTATACCGCAAGAGAAAGGCTGGGTTAGCCTGCTTCAGCAGCAGTTTGATGAGCAACTGCATGTGGTCAACGCCAGCATTAGTGGTGAAACGACGCAAGGCGGTTTATCAAGATTGCCGGACGCACTGGTACGTTACAAACCCTCATTATTATTGCTGGAATTGGGGGCTAACGATGGCCTTCGTGGAATACAGACCGAAGTTATGCAGGAAAACTTGCAGAAAATGATTGAGATGTCGCGTGATGCGAACGCCCAAGTTGTATTACTAGGTATTCGTATT
>JBMZDT010000379.1:0-2770 GCA_049614505.1 Leucothrix sp. | reverse complement strand
ACCGTCTGAGTCCATCCAAATCCAACAGGCCCCTACCATGCACAACGCCTCTAAAAAACAGTATAATCGAGCGACCAACCAGCGAGGCCAGCACATGCAACAACGCCAATTCGACACTAATCTACCGCCTACACCTCAAGGCATGAGCGAAATAGAGTGGCAAACCCGGTTGGATTTAGCCGCTTGCTACCGCATGGTTGATCATTACAGTTGGACAAGCGTTGTTTATAATCACATCACCTGCCGTATCCCCGAAACCAATCATCTGCTCATTAACCCATTTGGCATGCGTTATGACGAAATCCGGGCCAGCGACCTTATCAAAATTGACATCGATGGCAACAAACTCAGTGACAGCGATTGGCCAGTAAACCTTGCAGGTTATCTGATCCATTCCGCCATCCATAAAGCACGACCCAATGACCTGCACTGCATTATCCACACCCACGAAGCCGTCTCTCAATCCCTTTGCGCCATCAACACACCCGTCATTCCACTAACCCAAGAAGGCTGTCAGTTTCACGAGCGTGTCGGTTATCACGACTTTGAAGGGATCGTGTTAAACGACTCTGAGCAAGCGAGAATTGCCACTGCCTTGGGCAGTAAAAACCACACGCTCGTGCTTAAAAACCATGGCTTAATTACTGCTGGCACTACATGCACTTGGGCCTTTGTCCGCCACTATGCATTTATTCGTAATGCTGAGGTTCAACTTCGAGCCATGGCAAGTCAGTCTGTTCATTCGATCGATGAAGCTGTCATGATCCATACCCGAGATCAATTTGAAGGCGGAGCGGCCCAAGGTGGAGCTAAAGTGCGACACCCTGAATGGCCTGCCTTAATACGACTTATTGATCAAAAAGACCCAAGTTGGAAGCTATAACGCCTTAAAAAATCTACAGTTCAATACTAATTACTGAGCCTGTTGTATTAGCTTTAATCCACTATGTCAAAACCCGAATAATCCTCATCGCCTCATCGCGCATTGCTGGCATAATCTGCCGCATGAAATGCGAGCGATCAAATTGATCAGGCTCAGCCTGCATCGCTTCACGCAGGTTTTGACCTACCACCATGCGCAGCGATGTACCCACATTAAACTTAGCAATTTGCGTTTGCTTCAACTGGATAACATCAGCTTCAGGAATTCCCGTTGTGCCATGTATCACTAAGGGGATTTCAACCAGCTTTTCAATCTCTGCCAAACGCTCATAATCAATCGTACAAGTGGGCGTTGTTAAACGGTGTACATTTCCTACCGCCACGGCCATGGCATTAATGCCGCTTTCAATTCCAAAGCGCTGAGCTTGTTCCGGTTCTGTATAGATTGATTTGATATGATCCCGACCCTCTTCATAAGGCACAGAGCCAATTTCACCTTCCAGAGAAATACCAAAGGCACCCGCTACTTGTGCAACCTGCCGACTGCGGCGAATATTTTCATCTAACGTTAACTGTGAACCATCGAACATGACAGAGCTAAAACCCGACTGCATCGCTTTGTAAACAATGGTTTCTTCGTAGGTATGATCTAGGTGTAAACAAACGTTTGCCGAGCTTGCTTCTGCCATCGGCGCTAACATGCCGGCTAGAGACTCAACCCCTAACAAATCCACCATGTCCTTATTTGTTGCTAAAATAACTGGCCTATCCAAGGTCTCAGCAGCGTCTAAAACTGCACGTGCATCTTCAAAACCAAAGACGTTAATGCAGGCAACTGCTGAAGGAGAATTAGCCGCTTCTGGCAGCAAATCATTTAGCGTAACTAACATTAAGGGCTCTCAGGTAAACGATCGTATTGTTTCATAAACGCTAATAACTCAGGCATAGATGGCATGGCTTCGGAACAACTCGTACCTGACACATTAATAGCCGCAGCAGCTGCCCCCATCGAAATAGCATCCTGTAAACTGTAATTATTCAACAAGGCATGCAGTAGATTTCCTGCAAAAGCATCACCTGCGCCAAAGGGCTTTTGCGCATTAACGGGGAAAATATCAACCTGAATCTGTTCACCGTCTCGGTAAGCTTGGCAACCTTTTTCACCGTATTTAATAATGACTAAGCTCGCTGCTTTGGCTAGCAGGTTTCGCGCTGTTTTATCATCATCTTTGTTGTGCCGATCTGAGAGATACTCCAGCACATCGAACTCTTCACGATTACCGATAACTACATCCGCCATTTCGGCAGCAAGCTTGTAATAAATTGCTGAAGCTTCAGGGCTTTCCCAGTTATAAGCGCGATAATCGATATCCAATACAACTAAGGTGCCGTTGCGTTTTGCATGATCCATCGCCACCAATGTGGCTTCGCGTGAGGGACTCGTGCACAAAGCAGTGCCCGAAATAAGCAACATTTTGGCACTAGCAATGTAGTTTTCATCAATGTGCTGTGGCTGTAAGGCCAAGTCAGCCGCATTGTTTCGGTAAATCACGACCTCAGGGAAATTAGGTCGCATTTCAGTCACCGCTAAACTCGTCCGCGTACCACTGCTATCGACCTGGATACCACTGACATCCACACCAAGACCTCGCAGGTAGTCACAAACGTAATCACCTAAACCGTCATCTGAGACACAACTAATAAAACCCGCTTTAGAGCCCAATTTAGCTAAAGCCGCAGCGATATTAGCGGGTGAACCACCGACAAATTTTTCAAAACCACTGACTTCATTAAAACTTTGATTAGCTTCACGTGCGTATAAATCAACACCTGCGCGCCCCAAACAAATGACGTCTAATGCTCTACTCTCATCCACTGTCAAAACAGA
>JBMZDT010000378.1:0-2781 GCA_049614505.1 Leucothrix sp. | reverse complement strand
ATGATGCTAATACCAATATTTTAGAAGTATCAGTAACGGCTGATTTTGTAGAAGCGGTTTCAGGAGACTGGAGATTAGCTTGCGTAATTACAGAAGATAGTGTACACGGAACAGACGCTCAGTATGGTCAGGTCAACTATTACAGCGGCAGCCAATCTTTAATAGGTCTTGACGGCATAGATTGGATGAACCTTCCATCAACGGTCCCTGCTTCTCAAATGGTATACGACCACGTGGCCCGTGCAATTGCCCCAGGTTTTGATGGCTATAAAAATAAACAAAAAAACTTTTTGAGAGGCTCCTTGGGGAACTTGCTGCCATTATCTTCAAGTATCAACTCAAGTTTACAAAATGATTCTTTTCCCTCTAAGAAAGATCTTAAAACTGATAGTGACGGTAACGTAATCAGAAATGGTTATGCAAATGGTTCTTACTCAGAATTAGAGGTTGCAGCTTGTGCTGATTGGACTGCTGAAGAAATTAAAGATAGAGGACTAAAACTACTTTGTTTTATGGAGAACCGTTGGGATATCAAGATAAAGGATGATTGTAAGCTTGATGTGCTGCATTTAGAGTTTTTGAACGAATCTGAATGACAGAAATTTATGGCTCTTTCTGAGTATAAATATCCTGATAAAAAAGTGGACTTATGATAATTCTCAGAAAAGCCTCTAAGCACGATTAATCCCCCTTGACTTGAGTAGTCAAAGAAAACGCAATTAATGACGCATAGCCATAAGGATCAACATTAATCGAGCGATTACTGGTTGATATCACACTTCGGATACGTTGCTGCATAATGTCACCACCCAGTTTTTCGCTGGCTTGTAATAATAATGTTTCAGGTGATGTGATGGGTGTGTCCGCAATGTGGCTTTGTGCGACGGCATTGGGCAGCAGTGAATTGCTAGTTTCGTGCCACGTCATTTCTTTATAAAACAAGCGCCACGCTTCATCCGTTATGGCCGCGGCGACGGCAGCGTAGCGCGGTTGCTTGCTAGCTTTTGACCAAGCTAATAGACCTTTAGCGACAGCGGCATAGTCTAACAAAGTGCCTTGCTGTGTTGACGCTGCTGAGCGTTTCAATTGTTTGCCATCCCAGAGTGTTAGCAAAAAGTGCGCAAGCTTGTTGCCTGTGTTTAGATAGCTCGCTTTATAAGGCAGGGCTTTGGCAAACGCATTGAGCGCCAACCCATTCCAGCCAGCGAGTTGCTTATCGTCTTTGGGGATGCTGCGGGTCGTTGAGCGGTGGCGCAGTAAGGTATTGTGAATGTCTTTGAGGGCATGGCTTGTTGTCTCAACAGGCTGTTTAGTTGCAGTGGCTAGCGACTCAATCGATTCGCTGACTACAGGTAAATTACCTTGTGGGAAGTCTTTAGTGCGGTTTAAATCCCAAGCACTAAACGCGAGCTGTTGGGCTTTTTGGCTAAGTAGCTGCTTAATGTCATCTGTTGACCACAGGTAATACGCTCCTTCATTACCGTCTTGGTCTACCGCTGAAAGGCTTGCGATAAAGGCGTGTTTGCCTTGCATCGAGCGGTTTAGGAAGTCCAATGTTTCGAGCGCAATGGTGCGATAGTGCGGTTCATTAAAGTACTCTGCCGCTTGCAGTAGGAGGATGGGCATTTGTGCATTGGTGTACAGCATTTTTTCAAAATGTGGTGTTTTCCAGCCGGGATCAATCGTGTAGCGAAAAAAGCCGTCCCCAATCGCATCGTGTAGTCCTTTACTGATAATGGCATCAAGCGTTAGGCGTAAAAACGCATCAATTTCAGGATCAGGTTTTAAAGCGTTTACGCGTAGTAGTGCGCTGAGCTGTGGGATATTTGGGAATTTTTGATTGCCAAAACCACCTTGTAGGTCATCTGCTTGTTCCATGGTTTTTTTAAGGAATTCGGCGCGGCGACTGCTGATTGAGTGGTCTTTGGTAGTCAGTTCAAGCACGCCCAGCATGCCTTTTAATTGCCCATTTAACTTTTTCGCTTGGGCTTTGATGCCTGTTGGGTTGTCTTTCCAACGTTTACCAATCGTTTCTAACACGCCATAAAAATGATCCTTTGGCATGTAGGTTGCACCGACAAGTGGAAAGCCGTCTGGTGTAATAAAAACGTTTAGAGGCCAGCCCGCGACACCATTAGTAACCGAAACAAATTCAATGAGGCGTTTGTCTAAGACAGGGTTGAGCTCTCGGTCAACTTTAACAGGGATATACCCTTTATTGAGCCGTTTGGCGACGGCTTTATCACTAAAGCTTTCTTGGTGCATCACGTGGCACCAGTGGCAGGCAAAGTAGCCGATCGAGACATAGAGGAGTTTATTTTCTTTGCGTGCACGTTCAAGTGCAGCTTCGCCCCAACTCACCCATTGAATAGGGTCTTTACCGTGCATGGCGAGGTAAGGGGAGTGATGCCCATCAAGCGAGTTGGCTTTAGCAGTGTAGCTAAATAGCAAACAACTTAAGAGGGCGAGAGCAACCAGTTTATTGTAGAAACGCATGCGGTAGGCCTGGGTAAGAACGTTACCTAATCATACGTTGGCCAATAAGATCTGGTTGCCCAGTCATGAGTGTGGCTTATTCTTCCTTGGTGGATTCCATCGTGGAGTGATCCATTTTTTCATCGCTGTGCTGCATTTTTGAATGATCCATTGCAGGTTTAGCGCCTTCAGCTTTCTTCATATCGGCATGTTTCATTTTACTATGATCCATCTTGCCATGTTTCATGTTGGAGTGATCCATTTTTAGGATGTCTTTAACAAAGAATTCCACCTCGACATCTCCCG
>JBMZDT010000377.1:0-2789 GCA_049614505.1 Leucothrix sp. | reverse complement strand
AATCCTGATTGGGCTGATATTCACATGCTCCCTGAAGAATCGGTGCAGGCGCATATTGATCTGCGTGGTGTAAAGCTGCTGCCTGTTCATAACAGTACGTTTGATCTGTCATTTCATCCTTGGTACGAACCGCTTGATAGAGTGGCTGTTGAGGCTAAAAAGCGGGAAGTACCGCTCGTTACGCCTTTGGTGGGTGAGGTTTTTACTGTGAAGCAAGCTGATGTTGGTAAGCAGTGGTGGCTCGATAGCAAATAAATATAGCGTGATTCCCTAATCTGCTACCATTGGTAACAATAATGAGGGCAGTTGGGTATAGCGGTTTGGCGAATGTAAGAGCGGAGATTTATAGTGGAGGTGAGTCTAATTTAAGGTAATAACATTTAGTGAAAACGTTAATTGCCGCTGTATTATTTGCCTTTGCAGGCGGTGTCTTACTGGCTTGGTTTATTACCGAGTCAACTGCGCCTGACAACACTGCGTCACTCAATGTGCCTCCTCTTAGCGATATTCAGCTAACCGACCATGACGGAGAGCGGTTTAAGTTAAAGTCGTTTGTGGGCAAAACGGTGGTGCTAAATTTCATGTTCAATGGCTGTAGCCCAGTACAAACAGTGGGTCTTAGGCGTGTGTTTCTAGATCACCAATTAGACAGCATGGACAAAAATATTGTCTTTTTATCTATATCGGTGGCACCTGAAACAGATACGCTCGAACAGCTTCATCGGTTTGCTAAACGCTATGGTATTTATGCAAAAAATTGGCGTTTAGGCATCACGGATAGGCTGTCGTTGGATCGCTTGCTGCAACTATTTAACGCAGGTCAGGCGGTCAGTGATGACCCCAATGCACACCTGAATACCGTATTTCTTATCAACCCAAAGGGTCTGATGCAAAAAGTGTACACGGGATTTCCAATCAGCCCAGACACTATTTACGCGGATTTGAGTAAATTTATCGAGGAGACCTAACCATTACGGTTACTGACTAACTTATGCCTAATCTTGGTTCCCCTTTCCTACATAGAATCATTGGCCTTGAAGAGAAGTTTGATAGAGCCCGTTACCCCTTTAATATTCCAGCATTTGATAATGGCATAGATCTCAAGCTCGACACCAAGGTGACGATGTTAGTTGGCGAGAATGGGAGTGGCAAATCAACACTACTAGAGGCGTTAGCGGAGTGTTGTGGCTTTGACCCTGAAGGTGGTAACCGGGATCATCTTCGCGAGTCATTTAAAGATCGGTCGGATTTAGCCCAAGCGCTACGGTTATCATGGATGCCTAGAACAACTGAAGGTTTTTTCCTAAGAGCGGAAAGCTTTTTTAATTTTGCAACGTATATAGAAGGTGTGTCTAGCCTGCGAGCATATGGTGGCAAGTCACTTCACCAACAATCCCACGGTGAGTCATTTCTGGCACTATTTGAAAACAGATTCGAGCAAGGGTTCTATATCCTAGATGAGCCTGAGGCAGCGCTGTCGCCTCAACGACAGCTTAGCTTTATGAGAATCATTAATCAGCTAGAAGCTTCTGGTCACGCACAGTTCCTGATAGCGACGCACTCCCCGATTTTGTTGAGTTACCCCGGTGCAAAGGTGATTAGCTTTGACGATGGCGAAATTAAACAAATAGACTACAAAGAAAGCAGTCATTACCAGCTGACTAAATCCTTTCTTGATGCGCCGGAACGGTATTTTCGTTGGCTATTTGAAGAGGATGAGTAGGGTCGTCCTACCATCGCTTGTGGAAATACTAAAGGATCAGCAAAATTTGGAAGGTGGGTTTTGTTAGCCAAGAAGAAATGATCGACTACTATAAATCCAACGTGTAGATTTAGGTTGCGACCTATGGAGAAACGTGTGAAAGAGTGGACAGATCCTCAACTGGGGCGGTTTGTTTTCAATGAATATCAATGGCAACAAAAGTGCTTGCTGGACGCATTTTCAGTTTTCTCATATGCCGAACTCAAGAAGCCAGCAGATGAACTAGGCCAATCAATAACCGTTGCGTTTTTGGCAAACGATGAAAATGATATTCCAACAACGCAGGCGATAAAGGTAGGTGTCGATACCATAGAAAATCATCAAGCTTTATTAGCTGAGGGTGTGGCTGGTTTGTTTGATGACTTTCATGGGAAAGGGCGAAATACAGGAATGTGGTGGCGATCTGACATTAACCACATTAAAGAAATAGTCGCCTCCAGAGCTGCTACCCAAGAACTTTTACCGATCAACACACCAAGTGATGTACATCGATTATTAAGCAGCCCATCAATATTCATCGACGGCTCAGGCTATAATTACGATGAGCCTCTATCAATTCTGATGTTCGAGGCGATATTTGAGCCAGAACACGGCATTGGTTTTCTGACTGATGGAGCGAAAATTCTGGGTTTAGGCTATCAGGTTGGTGTTAGGCCTTATAAATAATTTCCTTCCTGCACAATTGCCTGTTAGTTCTGTTCTCCTGTTCCAACAAAGCCCACCATGCGAGCAATTAGGTCACCGTCAGTTTCGACAAAATACTGGCCGAGTTGAACCATTTCTTTACCATCTGGCCCCATGCCACCAAAAGCAACAGTAGCGCGTGTCATACCCGCAGTTGTGTCGCTTGATACAACCTTGGCTGACCAGCCGGGTGCGCCTGCACTGAACATCCCAACATAGTCATTTAATGCATCGATGCCATTAACTGTCTCAGGTGTGCGCGGGTCATCATATTGGATGTTGGCGGCGACTGAGCTAGTGATTTTTTCAAGCCTAGCATCAGCATCTTCGAGTTGCCATGCGC
>JBMZDT010000376.1:0-2803 GCA_049614505.1 Leucothrix sp. | reverse complement strand
TGCCTAAGCCAAATATGGTGTGCCCTACAAAGCTTTTTATGCGCGTAACGGTGGGGTTAGGTGTTTTTGCACTGGCAGCAACAGGCTTATTGGATGGCAAAAAAGCCACTACCCATTGGTCAATGGCTAAGTCATTTACTGAAATGTTCCCTAAAGTTAACTTTATCGATAATGTTCTCTACACTGGTGAAGACAGAATGCACTCTTCATCGGGGCATACAGGCGCGATTGATCTAGGGTTATTCATTATTCGTCAAGACTACGGTGCTCATCGTACAAATGTCGTTTCTAAAGACTTGGTTGTTTCTTCTCATCGAGATGGCACGCAGTCGCAATTTGTTGAGCGTACACTACGTCAGCAACACGGCCGTTTACACGAGACAATTAACTGGGTACTAGAGAACCTAGATAAGCCACTTAACGTCACTGAGATGGCCGAGCAAGCGTGTTTGTCACGCCGTAGCTTTGACCGCCAATTCCGTTCTACTGTGGGCAAAAGTCCGAAAGAGTGGTTGATTCACCAGCGTATTAATTTAGCTCAGGATTTCTTGGAAACCACTAACTACAGCGTCGAGGAAATTGCTTCTTCGACAGGGTTCCAAACGGGTATGAATTTGCGTCACCACTTCACGCGTTTATTGGGTCTTTCACCGACTCGTTACCGCGCAAAGTTTGCTCAGTAGTTGAAACGTCGAAAATCGACCTTATAGTAAGATAGTAACGCGCAGTCATATACAGCGTCTTGTAGATGAAGTAGACTGCGCTTTCTAAAGTTTGTTTGACACGGGGACGACCTGGCTTCGACGTGGATTACAAAACCTTGGGAGCATGCAGTGGGTGCAGTCCAACCACTTAAATCCAAAACTGTAAACACTTAGTTGCCAACGACGACAACTACGCTTTAGCGGCGTAAAAGCCTGCTAAATTCCCGCCAGCGTTCGCCCGCAGGTGCTGACCGGGAATCATTTATGCGGTATCGCGTGGAGGACTGTTCAGGGCCAAAGCGTTAAAACCTTACTGAAATCGCGGATACCTTCTCTGCCCGTCGAGATTGTGTTTGCTAAATTAATGACGGATCTAAGCATGTAGCGCCTTCAGGCAGCGGATTTGCGGACGCGGGTTCGATTCCCGCCGTCTCCACCATCTGACAAACTGAGATAGTCTAAAAACCCTTACAGCATAACGCTCTAAGGGTTTTTTTATGTCTGTAGTAGTCTAAGGTAATCCGTTTACATCCGTTCTTATTGGGGTATAAATTGGGGGTATCCTTAGTCTGAGTAGTGAGATACCCCCCAAATGAGGCGAAACCTTACCAATGCAGCCGTTCAAAAGACAATTACTCTAGATATATCGAGCATTAAGTTAACCCTTGATTTATTTGTGGTCTGGGCATGTGAAGAAGTGAAAATATAGCAAATTGTTGAACATGGGAAAATGCCTACTAAAGTGCTGTAGGTAAAAGGTGCCCTATATCAGTATCACGTTATCTGTAGTATCTTTAGCCACCTCAGTACTTACCATTCGGTAATGGTTTTTTGCTGATCACATTTTCCAAGACCTTAACAGGACATATTATGAACAATAAAATAACGGCGACCCTACTAATCATGACTCTGGCCATACTCGCTGGCTGCTCATCAAACCCGATCACTTTAGACAGGAAAGCGTTAGCCGCAAACAAGATACAGACGATCGATCTGACCGCTCCTGAGCAGATAACGTATACGCGCAGCAAACGAGTCTCACGCTCTACGGGTATCTTGGGAGGTGGTATGTTGGGTGCTTTAGTAGGGATGGGTATTGATGGCGTAGTCAATAGCAATCGCGCAGATGTTATCGCTCCTATTTTGAAGGCCATGGGTAATTACAATACCAATAAAGTCTTTAGCAGCAAGCTGGCAGCTTTAAAAGGTCCAAGTTTTGCTCCAGTGATTGCAGTGAAGAGTCATAAAGCAGCGGTTTCAAGTCCTTTGAATGTGCTAAATGTGGTAACAAGCTACACGTTAAGCGAGAATCATCAGGCAGTGGATGTCAGCACAGTGGCTAAAATAAAAACGTCTGAAAAGGCACCTGTTTATAAGCGACGTTACAGTGCGAATGCCCCTATTGATACGAATCTAAAGGCTGGTGAAAGAATTAATGTAACGGCATGGTTGGCCAAGAATCCGTCAAAACTGAAACAGGCGATTGAGCAGGGCATGGATAGCGTTATTCAGCAGCTATCGACTGACTTCAACACAGGCGCTTCTTCACGATAAGTTTAATTACGGAATGCGGGGGGGGGCTGAGAATGCTCCCCTATCTATGGCTTTTCTAGCAACTCTACATTGGCCATTTGTAGGTAAGAAAGTAATCAAATGATGGATTTTTTATCATTTTTGTGATTTATTGGTTAATTGACCTTCCCAGTGGGGAGTTCATTTAATACAGGAGGCAAAAAGATGGGAAGTTCAATATATGAGGCTCATGCTGTTTCGGTGTATGAAGCGAAAGCAGATATTCGTCGATTAAAGGATAGATTCACGTTATTCAACTTTTTAGGTGAGCCACCTGCAGAGGGAGGGTCAGGCAGTTGGGAGCCTTGGTTAGTTCCTGTTCAGGCTGAGGTCTCAGCTCGCAATCCTGCTATAGAGCATCATCGTAGCTTGGGTAATACCGCACGGGTAGAGTCTGCCGAGCAAGCACGTAGCGCCGAAGTTAAACAATACAATAGTGCAATTGAAAACTTCCAGAAGAGCTTGCCTAAGTTGCGTGAGCTTGAGAGTAGTGGTGAGTTTTTTTGTGCAGTTGATAAAGCCGCCAA
>JBMZDT010000375.1:0-2817 GCA_049614505.1 Leucothrix sp. | reverse complement strand
CATCAGATAGTTTGCTACCCGAGGACGGTTAAACCGTACCGCATGGTGTAACGGAATCCAATTCGTCCGAGTACGCGCATTGATATTAGCTTTATTTTGTATCAGAAAAATAACAATGGCCAAATGCCCTCGAGACGCGGCCATGTGCAGAGCCGTTTCCTTGTCAGAATTGGTATAGTGTATATTCACACGCTCTTTAACGAGACGCTGCACCATTCTTAGATCGCCACGCAAACTTGCTGCTAACAGTGCCTGTGGATTAGGCGGTGCTTTTTTTGCAGGCTTTCCGTTATTAGTATTAGCAGCATGCGCACTCATTGACGTGAAAAACAGCAACGCTGCGGAAAGAACAGCAAGCAAAAGTGACGCTTTTACGGGGGTATAGTAATTTTTCATCGTATCATCTCCTGAATCGATGTAGTAAGACGACGTAAAATCATCGTCTGTTATGAAGACTATCACTATGGATAGCTACATTAAATAATTTAAAATCCTGAGTTATTGCTTGGGCTAATCTTGATTTGACACTCAAACTAGCCATCGCAACACAGGAACTCTCACGTTTGATTGGGGTGGCAACTCTGCCTCAAACATTATGCTATTAAATACAACCGCTTATCAAAAGTCTAGCGAATAGGCATAACAAATGTTTATTTAATATGCTTAACGGAAGCTGAACAGCATAAGCTACATCAATATGGATCAACTTTGTTTAGATAAGTTCGAACTTTGCATAAAAAACCACTCAGGTTGCTCAAAAACAGGCCTCATCCTTCAGTAACGACTTATTGGGCCACACAATGATCGCTAATAGCGCGGCATAACTGTTGTAAATCCTCAGCCGCCAGTTCAATTTCTAAACCACGCCTTCCAGCACTTACAAAAATACTCTCAAACCCAAAAGCCGACTCATCAATAATAGTCGGTAATTGCTTTTTTTGCCCAAGCGGACTGATCCCACCAACAATATACCCTGTCGTATTTTGAGCAATACGGGTATCAGCCATTGCCGCCTTTTTAGCACCGAACGCAGACGCGGCAGCTTTTAAATTAAGCTGACCAGACACCGGTACCACAGCAACCGCTAGTTTTTTACTATCGCCATTTAAGGCAATTAATAAGGTTTTAAACACCCTTGCCGCATCTGTTCCCATTGCCGTTGCGGCCTCTTCACCATACGCTTGGACGGTGGGATCATGCTCATATTGGTGCACCGTAAAACGGATGCCCTTACGCTCTGCCTGTTTAATTGCTGGGGTCATGCACTCTCCTGTTTTCGCTATTTCCTGATAAACTTGCTCTATGATAACGCAACTCAATGGCTTTCTGCTGACAAGGCAGTGGCGTGACACTAATAACGGTATTGAACTGACTTTTTGGATTAGCACGCCAGCGGGCCCTGTTCGTTTACTTATTGAGAATGAGCAAGCTGTCTGCTTTATTCAACAAAGCAATACCATTGCGTTGCCTAATAATGTCTCTCGAAAGCCCTTAGCCTTAAAAAACCTTCAGGGTGAAGCCGTTGACGGTTTATATTTTACGCATCAACGAGATCTCAACACACTACGTGAGCAGCTGGCTTTTGATAAATCTCAGCTTTTTGAATCTGAAATAAAACCAACGGAGCGCTACTTAATGGAGCGCTTCATTACAGCCTCAATGACAGTGAAGGGAGAGCTAATTCAGCACCAATATTATCAAGAGATGCGTCAGCCGCAGCTTAAAAAAGCGGATTATAAGCCGTCGCTTCGTTGGATTTCTTTAGACATAGAAACACATGATCTGCGAGGCAAGCTTTACTCAATCGCAATTAGCACTGACAAATCTCATCAAGTTTTTATGGTGCAACACCCATCTCACCCTAGCAACACTCAGCACCACTCACTTAATATCCATTGGTGTGAAAATGAAAGAGCAGCCTTAAGCGCTTGCTTTGAATGGGTAAAACAGTATGACCCTGACATTATATTAGGCTGGAATGTGATTGGCTTCGATTTAGCATTTCTTAAGTGGAAATGCCAAGCCCTAGAACTCCCGTTCGCGCTAGGCCGTGGTGGTGATACTGCAACCGTACTGGAGGCGCAAAACTCAGGCCAAGTTGCGGTAGCACGTATTCCTGGGCGCATCGTTTTAGACGGCATCGCCTCACTCAAGGGAGCATTTTGGAGTTTTGATCATTTTGCATTGGGCAATGTTGCTAAGCAAATGCTGGGGGATGATAAACTCATTACCGGTGAATCAAACAAACTCGAAACAATACGTCGCCAATATCTCGAAGAACCTGAAGCCCTAGCCGCCTATAACCTTCAAGACTGCCAACTCGTTGCTCGGATTTTTGCAAAAGCGGATCTAATCAACTTCTCACTCGAACGTGCCCGCATGACAGGATTAGCCGCTGACCGACAAGGTGGTTCAACTGCGGCTTTTGACAACTTATACCTACCGCAACTGCATCGCCAAGGTTATGTTGCACCAGATATCGGCAGCCTGTTGAGTGTTACCAGTAGTCCCGGTGGCTATGTGATGGATTCGACGCCTGGGTTATACAACAATGTTTTAGTACTAGACTTTAAAAGTCTATACCCCAGCATCATTCGCACTTTTAAAATTGACCCCATGGGATTGGCTATCGGCCTGTCTGCACAAGAAAACATAGACCACAACACAGTTATCCCAGGCTTTTTAGACGCACAATTTTCTCGCGACCAGCACATTCTCCCCAATCTAGTCACGCAGCTTTGGCATGACCGCGATCTCGCTAAACAAGCCAACGACGCGCCACTTTCCCATGCAATAAAAATCATCATGAATTCATTT
>JBMZDT010000374.1:0-2825 GCA_049614505.1 Leucothrix sp. | reverse complement strand
TTAGCTCTAATCGCCACCACACCCGCTTTTGGTGGTCGAGATGACAGCTTCAAACAACAGTTTTTAGCTGATCGTTTAAAGCCTCTAGATAACGGTCTGACATTAGCGGATCTGGCACCTAAATTTGTACCTCAAATAGTCGGCTCCATCGCATCAGATGCAGTCATTCAAGCAGCAACCCAAACCATGAGCCGTGTTCCTGATGAGAGCTACCGAGCCATTTTACGCTGCCTAGTCACCTTCAATCGCTACGCCGATACCGCCAAAATTACGCAACCCAGTATCGTCATCGCAGGCTCTGAAGACACCAACGCCCCCGCCCCAACCATGCAAAAAATGGCCAGCAAACTACCCAACGCACAGTTCCACGAAATCCAAGGCGCCGGCCATCTAGTAAACATGGAAGCCGCCAACACCTGCAATCAACGACTAAAAACCTTTTACAAAGAACAGCACAAACACTGAGCCGTCACTGACGACTCGCCGATAAACCATCAAAGCACAGAACTCCATTTGCAGGAGATGCTGGGTACATTCAAAAGAGCGACTTCCCGATAATGAATCATTGGGCACCAATGATTCGAAGAGGAGGAGCCGTTGAATGTACCCAGCATCTCCGCCCCACACCATCACCCCAACTCAACCTCAAACCCCACTACATTCCGACTATCTTTACTAAACTCAACACCAATCAAATGAATCGGCTGCTTGCGAGATACAAACTTATCGGCATACGCTTTTTCTTTTATTTGCGCCAGCGCCTTACCCGTTGGCTCCAGCTCAACCACTTTGAATTCAAAGATATACACCTGCTCATTAAACAGCAGCGTCATATCGATACGGCCAAGATTAGTCGCATCCTCTACGGCTATATCTAAGCCCAAGGAAGCAAAGTAAGAATAGAAAACACTGGCGTAATAGCCTTCGTAGCTTTGGATATTATTATTGCTGTACCAGTTGTAAGGAATGCTGGAAAAGAAGCTCTGAAAAAGCTGCTTTAAACCCTCAAAATCATTAACCAGTAAATGCTGATACAGCGCAACACTGTTGTGGCTCTGGCTACTCTTATCTTTCACCATTACCGACAATAGGCTTTCATTTAAGCTTTGAAAAACTTCCTGATTGGGATAGCCCAGAGTGTAGTAGATCTGCCCACCTACCCGCTGACTGCTCTTAATGGTTAAGTAGCCTGTTTGAAATAACAAGGCTTCCGTATCGATTTGTTCAACATCAAAACTCGATAACATAGCGCTGCTGCTGAGTAGATTATCGAGCTTTAAAGTGGGTACTTGGCGCGCAAACAATAAATCAACTAAGAACGTGGGCGTTCCTGTTTCAAACCAATAATTTTTAAACTCACGTTGATCAAACAGCTGCAAAATATCAAAAGGGTTATAAACACCCTCCCCAAGCCAATGGTAACCATTGTACCAACGACGAATCTCTTCCCTATCAAGCCCTTCTAGCTCTGGCGCAAACACTGTATCGACATCGTCATCTGTGTAACCGCACAGTGCAGAGTAACGCGGATCTAAGGTGATATCGGTGAGGTTGTTTAGTCCTGAAAACAAACTCACTTTTGAGAACTTACTAACGCCTGTTAAAAAACTGAATTTGATATGTGAGTCGTAATCTTTAATGGTTCCGTAGAAGCCTCGCAAAAAATCACGATTGGCTTTTGCAACCTCTGGCGTCTGTAAGGCGTCGAGAATTGGCTTGTCATATTCATCAATCAATACCACAACGGGCAACTGACTGATCGCATGCACTTGTTCAATGAGGTCTGCAAAACGGCTGCCTGTATCATCAAACTGCCGCTGAGTGTTAAAACTGTGCTCGAACTGTGTGAGCTGTTGATTCAGAGATTCCTCTAAACTCTCCTGTTGGCTATAATTTTTACGACCAAAACTAAAGCGAATAACAGGATACTTGGCGCTCCAGTCCCATTGCTCATGTACCAGTAAACCCTCAAACAGCGGTTGGTTGCCTTCAAACAGCTCTTTTAAGGTATCGAGAAATAGGCTTTTACCAAACCGCCGCGGTCTGGATAGAAAGAAATGTTTACCATGATTCACTAAGTCTACAGCTAGGCCCGTTTTATCCACATAATAGTGATTATCCTGACGTATCTCACGAAACGTTTGGATGCCAATCGGTAACTTCTTGCGTTGATTTGTTGTGGCTATCTGGCTCATGGGCTTATTTTAGCACGGCTTTCAGCGATTAGCGGCACAGGAATAATCAATGCAATTGAAATACACCCCGTCTTTCAATAAGCTCTAGCTCAACCATTATCTTACTGGGCTACCTTCATGACTCAAGCCGCCGACGCGCCAATCTTCGACCCTTCCCTGTGGAATCTCACCTCACAACAAGCGCAACTATGCACCGAAGCGCGTGAACTAGGCCAATCTACCTTTGCCGGCCGTGCAGCACAATATGACCGTGAAGCCACTTTCCCGCTTGAAAACTACAAAGACTTACACCGCTCAGGCTTGCTTGGCGTGTGCATTCCCGAACATCTTGGCGGGCGCGGCGCTGACTTAAAGACTTATATGTTAATGGCCTCAGAAATGGGCCGATACTGCGGCGCGACTGCCCTCACCTTTAATATGCACGTCAGCTCGTGTTTATGGACAGGTTCATTAACCGATGCCTTAGACATGGACGACGCAACACGCGAGCAGCACGATGCCATGAGATCCGTGCATTACCGCCGTATTATTGACGATGGCAAAATTTACTCCCAACCCTTCTCAGAAGGCGGTGACGCAGCGGCAGGTAAAAAAGCCTTTGGCACCACTGCACTGATTACTGATGGCGGC
>JBMZDT010000373.1:0-2832 GCA_049614505.1 Leucothrix sp. | reverse complement strand
ATTTACAGCACAAGAGGATGTGCTCGTGGTAGAGCACTATGGTCATAGTGGTGACGTGGCTTTCCAGCGTATTGTGTACCATGGTGACTGGAAATATGTGGTCGCTTGGGGTGATGATGATGAGTTGTATAATCTAGCTGATGATCCCTATGAGCTAAGCAATCGCCTGAATGATAGAGCGGTGGCCGATAGGTTGAAAACAATGCAGCAGTTTGCACTAGATGACTTGCAAGCAGAGCGTGCGGCGCGTGAAGTAGATTACCCACAATCAGAAATGGAATTTAAACTGGTTGTGTCAAATGATCGCTGGCCTAGGGAAGAGCGCCTGTTATTGTACAAACTTGAACGCGCACTGAGTCACTAATGCTACAAATCTTACAGATTGTCTTACCTGTCTTTATCGTTATTGGCGTCGGTTATCTTGCGGCTTACTTAAAGCTTTTTACGTCAGAACAGTCCAGCGCTCTGATGCGCTTTGCAACACAAATTGCCATTCCTTGTCTGCTGTTTTTGGCGATCTCGCGTTTAGATCTACAGGCGGAGTTTCAGCTTGATGTGCTCGCGCCGTTCTTTATTGGGGCCTTAGCGAGTTTTACTGTAACGTCGATTGGTGCATGGTTTTTATTTGGGCACAAACCAGGTTATCGGATTGCGATTGGCTTTGCGGGTATGTTTTCAAATCTGGTGCTCATTGGGCTTTCCATCGTCGAACTGGCTTTTGGTAGTGATGCGTTAAAGCCCGCCTTTGCTATTGTCGCACTGCATGCGCCGTTTTGTTATGTCATTGGCATTACTGCGATGGAAATTTCCCGGGCTGACGGCGTAGGTGTTGTTGCTACAGCGCAAGCCGTAGTCAAACAAGTCTTCTCAAATGCAATTACGGTCGGTTTGTTACTTGGCATTGTTGCTAATTTATTAGGCATTACACCACCTGCTGCGGTTAATATGGCACTTGAGCTCATTGCCCGGTCGGCACTGCCCGTGGCTTTATTTGCTCTGGGGGCGGTCCTAGTCAAGTATAAAATTTCTAGCAATTTGGGGGAGGTCAGTATGATTAGTTTTAATATGCTCGTGCTGCACCCTGTGATTGCTTATGTGCTAGGGCATTATGTCTTTAATTTAACAGATGAGGTGTTAAACGTTGTGGTGCTGATGGCTGCGATGCCACCGGGAATGAATGCCTATGCCTTTGCTGATTTGTATAACCGAGCAAAAGGCATTGCCGCCTCTTCCGTGTTGTTCTCGACAGCCTTGTCGGTTCTCAGTATTTCAGTATGGCTGGTGATTCTACGCTAGGTTTCCCCAAAGGCTGTTGAGTGTTGTCGTCCTTTTAAGGCTAACGAATTCTGAGGAGTTTAAACCAGTTCCTAACGGCTGCTTCATACTCATCAATACATAACTCCGCACGATCATCAGAAATATCGGTATCTTCGATAGCGGATGCGTAATTGTCAGGATCACTGCCGTAAACATGGCACAACGTGGTGTAATAGCGCTGCTCATCAAGACTGTGTTCATCCCAAAAATCCGCTTCTTCGTAGTTGTCTTTGTCATTGCTTTCTAAGTCAAATAAGTCAGCAGCGCTCAGCACCGTCTCTTGGCCTTGATCATAAAACTCAATGAGTAAGACATTCGCTAAACTGTCAACGGCATCTTCCTCTTTACCAACTACGGGGAGTCGGTACATTTCGACTAACGCATGCCCAATCTCATGAAACAAGGTGTGCATCAACGCATCATTAGTCGCTTCCTCTGGCGTGACGCCTGTTTCTGCATATTTTGCTTTAATGAAGCGTTTATTGACCTCATCTAAAAATGTGTAGGGTACTAAAATTTTGTTGATTGCAGGGTCATAAAGTGGCCCATCGTTGCCACCAAAAACAATGCTGAGTGGTTTTGGCAAGCGTAGCTTTTCATTGATTAAATCGACTGCCTCTTGGGCATCGCCCGCTTTTTTTAGCTTTTGCAAAAGGGTTATTTCAACGGCATTGCTAGGCTTATTAAATACCAACGTTGCTTTGTGTCTGGCTTGAGCACTCGTTGAAAAGAGCGTGGTAATGCAGATAACGAGCAATATTTTTGTCAGTGCAGTCATAAGTTTCCTTAAAAAACGTGAGCATCGGTTTACTAGTGCGGTAAAGTGGCGATAAATTAATATATTACTAACCGCTGAAGACTATAATCGCAGGGGTAGAAGAATTCAAATTAGGATGATAGACAAGGAGTCTTGGAGATGAGCCTTAACTTAACAGATACGGCCTTAGCGAAAGCGTTCCCTAGAAATTTTGGTAGTGCGATCAAGCGCGGCTCATCAGGAAATCGTGTGGTTGCGTTACAATACGCACTTGGCCGGTTGGGCTTTCTCACCGATCTTTGTGATGGCAAATTTGGCCCATTAACTGAGGCAGCGCTAATGGCGTTCCAGCGCTCAGCAAGCATGGGTGAAACAGGCATTGCAGATATTGAGACAATATCGGGTTTGGATAACGCGCTACAAGGCAAAGATTTTCGAGTGGCTGCTGTCAAAAGCGGTGACCCATTAGCCTATTTGTCTAACTTTAGCGCGCTAGGCCTACCCACTGTGCGTGTTGCAGGCTCAGAAGAAAACATCACGTGGGATCATCGCGTATTACAAGAGTCCTACGGGCGTTTTGTGGCGGACTATTGGGAAGTAATGAAAGACAATCTGGTCGAAGGTGATTGTAAAAACATCGCACTGTTCTTGATGGATCAATTTCGCAAGCAGCTTAAACAAGATACCTTGATAGACCTACCGCATCCTGTACTGGGTGCTGGACGCCCTGAGAAAGAGTGGATTATCGCAACCGCGGA
>JBMZDT010000372.1:0-2847 GCA_049614505.1 Leucothrix sp. | reverse complement strand
GGTGAAGGAATTTGTACTTGTTGTAACTTATCCAGCGCTATTGCGCGTGCATCTGCTTTACTGATCTTACGATGTGCCAGCAGGCACTCCACCATTTGATCGCCAATGGTCAGCACTGGGTTAAGTGTCATCATCGGATCTTGAAAAATCATCGCAATCCGGTTACCACGAATATTCCGCAATTGACGGTTATTCATGACGGCAAGGTTTTCATTTTCGTAAATCACTTCACCTGACGTAATTAAACCCGGCTTGCTGATGAGATTGATAATCGAAAAGCCAAGCACTGACTTACCCGCGCCAGACTCTCCGACCACGCCTAAGCGCTCGCCTCGGCGTAACGTGAAATTGATATTTCGAAGGGCTGTCACCGCCCCTTGCCGAAGCGCAAATTGCACTTCAAGGTCATTGACCGAGAGTAATGGCGCTTCAATATTGGATTCAGACATAGTCAGCACCTAACAACGTTACAAGTAGCTCAGCAGATTGCATGGGAATACATTTCATATGATCTACCCCTTATACAACTTAGGGTTCAACACATCGCGTAGCCAATCGCCTAACAAATTCATTACCAAAACAATCACGATTAAAATGACGCCTGGAATGACTGTAATCCACCATGAGCCTGAAAGCACGTAGGCAAAGCCGCTCGAAATAAGTGAACCCAGTGAAGGTTGCGAGGTAGGCATCCCTAGCCCCAAAAAGGACAAGGACGCTTCAGAAATAATTGCGTTGGCAATCTGCACGGTAGAAATGACCAATATCGGCGACAATGTGTTTGGCAAGATGTGCCGAAACATAATTCTTAAGGGAGGTAGCCCCATGACTCTTGCCGCATCAACATATTCTTTTTCTTTTTCTGCCAATACAGAGGCTCGAATAGTTCGGGCATACTGCGGCCATTCAGCAATACCAATCACTAAAATCAGCATAATCATGGCTAACTCAGAATACAGTTCCGCGCCGAAACTGGCTTGAAAGATTGCCAAGACAATAATCGCAACCATCAACGTAGAGAAGGATAACTGGATATCTGCGATACGCATTAATAAGCTGTCAACTCGGCCACCGATATAACCAGCAGCCAGACCAAACACGATGCCTAAAAAGGCCTGTAACATAACCGCACAGATACCAATCATGAGCGATAAGCGCGTACCATAAAGAATCGTTGACCACATATCGCGGCCTTGTGCGTCGGTGCCTAACCAAAAACGCTCATCGCCTTCCGCTTTCCAACTCGGCGGAATTTCTGAATCCATGATATCGATGCTAGCTAGATCGTAAGGATTAAATGGGGCTATCAATGGCGCAAAAACAGCTAAGATCACCGCCGTGAAAAAGACAAAGAAACTAATCTGTGCCACACGATCGCGTTTAAAACTATGCCAAAGGTGTGAGTCTAAAAAACGGCTTTTTAAGCTAGCTTTCTGAGCTCCTTGGTTTGCTATCGTATTAGCGGTGGTATTTGATTGTGTATTCATGACCTTACCGCTTGATTAGTTTGACAGTTGGATTAACTAAACCATAGATCAGATCCACCACAGTGTTGGTAATCACGAAGATTGCTCCAACCACAATCAAGTAAGCCACTATCAATGGCGTATCCACTCGATTGACAGCCTCTAAAAACAAGAAACCCATTCCTGGCCACTGGAAAACGGTCTCTGTCAAAATAGTGTAGGCCACCATGGTTCCAATCTGCACGCCACCGACTGTGATCACTGGTAGCATGGTATTTTTTAATGCGTGTAAGAAGTAAATTCGAGCTGGCGAAATTCCTTTGGCATAAGCAAACTTCACATATTCAGACTCTAATACTTCCTGCATTTCAGAACGAATTAAACGAATAAACAGTGGCAGCATAATAGATGCCAATGTAATGGATGGCAGTACTAAGTGCTTTAACCCATCAGCAGTTAATAGAGCGGTATCCCAGTTTTCCGTGATTTTAAACGTCTCACCTCGACCAAAGGACGGCATCCATTGCAGCTCTACAGCGAACAGGTAAATTAAAGCAATGGCCGTCAAAAATACCGGCACAGAAATGCCTACTGTACTGACGCCCATAATAATCTTTGAAAATATATTTTTTGGATTGATTGCCGTAAAAACACCCAGAGGCACTGAGAGGCAGACGATAATCAAGGTAGCCCCGAACACCAGCTCTAATGTCGCTGGCAGTTTCTTGGCGATCACTTCTAGTGCAGGCTCTTTAAAGAAATAGGAGGTGCCTAAGTCGCCTGTGACCGCTTTCTTGGCAAAGCGCCAATACTGCGTTAAAAAAGGATCATTCAGCCCCATCTCATCCCGCAAGGCTTGGCGCTGCTCTTCTGAAACAGACTGCCCCACCATCTCTCGCAGTGGGTCGCCCAAGTTATTCTGAATAGAAAAACTGATCACGCTGATGACGAACATCACAACCAGTCCCTGCATCAATCGTTTCAGTAGAAAAGCAATCATTGAATGGTCTTTAGTTATTGGAAATCACAGAGAGCGACTTCGAAAAGGAGCAATCAAAACTCGCTGATTGCTCCTTGAAACGGCTAGTTGAGCCAGACACTTAAGCCAGGTGTCTGGCTACCACCCACGCCACTTACTTCTTGATTACGAGGTCACCAAGGTAAGGGAAGTTCATGACATTAAGCACTGGCTCAATATCAACCGACTTATTCGCCGCCCAAGCAAGATTCTGCCAATGTAACGGAACGAATGCGCCATCGTCATACAACATCTTTTCGATCTTCTGCATGAGTTCAGCACGCTTAGCATCGTCAGTCGCAGCATTTGCTTCCATCATTAACTTATCCGCTTCAGGGTTACAGTAGTTACCACTGTTGTACT
>JBMZDT010000371.1:0-2850 GCA_049614505.1 Leucothrix sp. | reverse complement strand
GGGTGATAAAATACTGCTAGCTAGGCAAGCAAATTGGCCAGAGTACAAATATTCTGTGTTAGCTGGATTTGTTGAGGTGGGTGAAACACTGGAACATGCGGTGCAACGTGAGGTTATGGAAGAAGTGAATATTCCTGTTGATAATATTCACTATCACTCGTCGCAGCCGTGGCCTTTTCCCAACTCCTTTATGTTGGGTTACACTGCTGAAGCAAGCTCAGATGCGTTTGAATTAGAGCAGGATGATATTGAGCATGCTTTGTGGCTCACGGCTGAAGGGTTAAAAACAAAGATGCGAGAAGGTACGGTGCTACCCCCGCCGGATTTATCAATCTCTTATAGTCTGATAAATGACTGGTTTCAGAGTGAAACGGGGATGTCATTAAACGAATTTAAATCCAGCTTACCTCGGAAAAATACCCAATGAAAGAACTGCTCGTATTTGATTTAGATGGCACCCTACTGAATGCAAAACAGCAAATTACTGATTACACCAGTGAAACCTTGCGCTTGTTACAGGCGAACGATATCGCTTATACCTTAGCGACGGGTCGTACCATTCATGCTGCGCACCATTGCATTGTTGGAAATGACTTTCCATTGCTGCATGCCTATAACAATGGGGTGTCGATTTGGAACCCAGTCTCTAATGAGTATCTGCATCATAACCACCTAAGTCATGATGAGATTGATACCGTCCTAAAAGCGTTTTCACATCAGCCAATTACCCCGTTTATCTACACCGTGGAACCAGATGGCAGTCATGCGGTGTATCACGCGTCACCAGAAACTGACGTGTGCCGTAAGTACATCGATAAATTTGTAGACCAAATAGGTATCCCTCGTAAGCCATTACAAACGCTGCATCCTGGTGCGCAAATTACCAATATCAATGCGCTTGGATTAGAGCCTCAAGTTGCTGAGATCTGTGAAGCGGTCAGGGCAGAGTCGCACCTTGTGGTTTACACGGGGGGTGATATGTACAAACAAGGTTTTCATTGGTTGGATATTCACCATGTCGATGCAAATAAAGGGGGAGCCGTAACGATGCTGAAGGCCGAACTGGGTATGGACAAGGTAATTTGCTTTGGCGACAGTGATAATGACTCCAGTATGTTTGAAATTGCTGATGAAGCTTACGCGACGGCCAATGCGTTGGATGAAGTTAAAGCACTGTCGACTGATATTATTGGGCATCATGATGAAGACGGTGTCGCCAAATTCCTTAGAGCATACTATGCTTTATAATCAATTAATTACGCTTTAGGACTGTGTGAATGAACCAAGTTGTCATCGATTCGTGGAATTTTTTCAAGAACAATGCTAAAGAACTCTGTGCGTTTATGCTACCCGTGTTTGCATTGTCTCTGATTGTAGGTGTGATCAGCGTGACAAGCCCTAAAAGTCCAATTTTAAATGTGCTGAGCATTGTTCAACTCATGATTGGGCCGCTATTTACGGGTGGGCTTTTGTTTCTGATTGCCAATATTTCACAAGGAAACCATCCTGCGCACAAAGAAATGTTAGCTCAGGCAATGCCTTTTTGGATACCCATTTTCATCGTCTCGATGTTGACGGGGTTAGCCATTGGTGCGGGCTTTATTTTTATGATTATCCCTGGTATTTGGTTTTTAGTGCGCCTATTTCTAGCGCCGCTCTATGTCGTGTTTCAAAACAAACCCATTATGGAAGCAATCAGCACCGCTTACGCCGATTCAAAAGATCATATCGTGCCCTTTTTCCAAACGCTGCTTCCATTTATTGCGGGTGGAATGTTGCTGGTCTTTTTTGTTGCTAAGCAAGCACAAGAGCCACCTAGTCTGACTGCTGCACTGCTGATTAATTTGGTCACAACGTTTGGGTTTATCTTTGCGAGTGTTGCTCAGTTTCGGCTATATACAATCTATATTGCAGGGCAATCTAATGCCTAGGCAGTAGCACCTACGATCGCGATAAGATCGGGTGACGTGTGCATTTTTCAAGTCGGTGCTTGAGGCATTACTAGCAGCCTACATTGGGTTGGCTTGGAAAATATACTCAATGGATAAAAAATTCTAAATTGTTACTTGTTTACTCCTATATTAGGGTTAGAACAACCTACCCTAAGGTTTGAGGAGAATCTAATGAATAGCTCAGTCGAAGTGACACGCAATGGTCACATCTTGGAAGTCAAACTAAATAAACCCAAAGTAAATGCCATTGATATCCCCATGAGCCAAGCGCTCGGTGCAGCGTTTGCTGAACTGCGGGATGACCCTGAACTACGTGTTGGCATTCTCACCGCCGAAGGGCAAAAAATATTCTCAGCGGGTTGGGACTTAAAAGCCCTAAACGATGGCGAAACCCAGCTCGAAAACTGGTGGGAAAGCGATGACTACGGTGATGGTGGTTTTGCTGGCCTCACTGAAAACTGGAATCTTAATAAGCCGGTGATTGCAGCGCTTAATGGTTTAGTCATTGGTGGTGGTTTTGAGCTAGCCATGAGTTGTGACTTGCTGATCGCAGCGGATCATGTCGAGTTTGGTTTGCCTGAAATGCCGCTGGGCATGGTGCCGGATGCAGGCGCTCTACAGCGTTTGCCTCGCCTGATCCCACGTAATATCGCTACCGAAATGTTCCTACTCGGACGCCGAATGAAAGCAGATGAGGCGGCGCGCTGGGGGCTAGTGAATAAAGTCGTTCCCTACGATGAGCTAATGGACACCGCACGTGAGTGGGCGGGTAACTTGGCTTGGGCCGCGCCGCTCGCCATGCAGACGGTTAAGGAAGTGCAACGCGCTATCGAGTGTGCGCCGCTAGAGCAAGCGTTCCACAAAATGCGTACAGAGGATCTGCCTACGTACAAGGCCA
>JBMZDT010000370.1:0-2854 GCA_049614505.1 Leucothrix sp. | reverse complement strand
TGACCCGTCTGTTTTTAAAAATTGCGGGTTTACTGTTAGTGACCAATCTATTGGTGCTGTTAGTGGGCTATTTGATTGTGCAATGGCTTGAACAAGAGCGCGTGCTTATTTCACCGCAACACGCACCAGACATTATTGCTGAACGCGTGGTCAAGGCTTGGGAAGACAATTCAATTGATGCACTGTCAAAGACATTAGCACAGCACGGCACGCTGATTGCGATTCTGGATGAAAATAGAAACATACTGTTTGCAATGCCACAGATTAGACATCGGCTGGAGCGGCGAGGTAGTCGAAGGCCATTTCCACGACATTCTCAACGTCCCCGCAACAAGGGAGACAACCCACACCGGAGAAGCCGCCGAGGGCCTAGGCATGGCTTGCAGTTTACACAGTCTGTCAGCTCTACTGAGGGAGAATTGTTGAGTGTTGTGGTTCGCAGCCGCCGCAATTTACGTAATTTGATGCCGCAACCCGCTTGGCGCAAACCGGCTAGGTTCGCAGCCGTCATACTGGGCATGCTACTCGCTAGTATGGTAATCAGTTACTTTGTTGTAAAACCTGTACGTAGCTTACGCAAAACAACGCAGTCACTGGGACAGCATGACTTATCAGCCCGTGTTGAGCCATCAGTTGCCGAACGTAATGATGCAATCGGTGAATTGGGACGTGACTTTAACCGCATGGCCCAACGTTTAGATGACAGCAACAAGAGCCAACACCAGCTGCTAAGGGATGTCTCCCACGAATTACGCTCTCCACTGGCTCGCATTCAAGTGGCCAATTTGCTAGCGGAACAAAAAACAGGAGAAAGTAGTGAATTAAAGCGCATTGACCAAGAAACGCAGCGCCTTGATAGTTTAATTGAAACTATCCTGCATTTAACGCGACTCAATGACATGCCAAACCTATCCATGGAGCCCCTAGACATTCTCCCTTTAATCAGTGAGATTGCCAGAAATGCGCGCTATGAGTATCAAAATACACAGAAGAAAATCGAAATAGCGCTCGGTTCACTCCCACCAATTGAGGCAGATTTTGAACACCTTAGCAGCGCCTTAGAAAATATCGTTCGTAATGCCATGTATTACACAAACGACCCCAGCGTGGTAGCGATCACAGCGCAAGCACATGAGGATATCATTGAGCTATGCGTTAAAGATGAAGGGCCGGGGGTTCCTGAGGCTGATTTGAAACGATTATTCGAACCTTTTTTCCGTAGCGACACATCGCGTAATGAAAAAACAGGGAGCAACGGAGTAGGATTAGCTATTTGCCGACGTATTATCGAGCTGCATCAGGGACAAGTGTGGGCAGCTAACGCCACACCGGGAGGTTTAGCGGTTACAGTACAGCTACCGATAAAACAGCGCTTACCTTAAGTAAGCGCTGTGGTGTTGCGAATAATACTTTATTCTGTTTTTTCTGCTGCTTCGGCTTTTTCCTCAGTAGCCTCTTCTGCTGCTTCACCTTCTGCTGCTTCGCCCTCAGCAGTCTCACCTTCAGGCGCAGGTGGGTTGCCGTCTTCATCACAGATTGGTAGCGCTTCAGCTGCACCGTCTTCACTGGTTTCTTCTGTCGCGGCATCATCTGTTTTTGCGTCTTCAGTCGCCTCTTCAGATTTTGCTTCATCCGTTTCTTCTACAGCAGCGGTTGCATCGTTAGCTTCAGCCATTGGAATACACAGGCGTGCTGGTTCTGCTGTCTCAGTGACTTCAGCAGCAGCATCTTCTACTTTGACTTCCGCTTCTTGACTTGCAGCCCACGCATAAGTTGCTAACACAACAACGCACGATACACCGGTTAACAGTGCTAAATTCTTACTGGTCATAATATCCATCCTTGGTTTATGTTATGAGAATGCTGGTCACGATGTTCCAGCTTTATTTAGGACTACCAAAATACAGACAAGTTTGTTTATTTTTATACAAATATTTCTATGTATATCAATATTTTAATTCTATCTTTCGACAAGCAACCTGAATATCCCTATCGATCACTCGTCAGCAGAACCGTACTCTTAAAACCGCCTAAACTTGTTGAGCACTTGTACACGCCGCCACATCCCCTATAATTCGCTCTGCTTGTCAGTAACAAGCAACCGTTATTATTGATGACCCCAAGGCCCTTACAATGAAACAAATACTCTTTTTTACGTCGTTAATTGCGTTCATTGGGGGTCTGATTATTGCACAACAGTACTTCAGCAAACGTGTGCCACCTAGCAGTAAACAAATCCCCATCGCGGGAAAAACATTTGGTGGCGAATTTACCCTTCAGCCAGACGGTGGCAAGGCGGTTTCTTTAAGTGACTTTAGAGGCAAAGTGGTTGTGGTGTATTTTGGCTTTACATCCTGCCCCGATGTTTGCCCGACTTCCTTAGCGGTGATTAGTAATGCTTTAAAAAGCTTACCAGCTGATGAAGTTGCTGATGTGCAAGGCCTGTTTATCAGCCTTGATCCCGAACGTGATACGGGTGCGAAGCTCAAGCAATATGCCCAGTATTTTCATAAAAACATCATGGGCGTTACAGGGACAGTAGAACAAGTCACCAAGGTTGCTCGGCAATATGGTACCTACTTCACCAAAGTCGCTGGCAGCTCAGACACCAACTACCTCATTGATCATACTTCAGCGACTTTTATTATTGGCAAAGACGGCAAGTTCGCCACGTCAAAATCGCATGGCGCAACCGCTGAGCAAATTACTGAAGCAATCCGTAGTGCCCTGTAATTAAAACAGGTCTAGGACGTCAGTTAGATCCGATTTTCCTCGACGAATCTCATCAGGTGTTAATCCAGACAACTCATGTGGGAAGACTAGCCACTCATCTGTCTCATTCACAAAATAGTCA
>JBMZDT010000369.1:0-2865 GCA_049614505.1 Leucothrix sp. | reverse complement strand
CGCTTGTTAGGTGGTACCGAGTTGATTGCTTTATCATTAAGGTAAATTTCGCCATTAGTTGCTGGTTCAAAACCAGCCAACATCATTAAACAGGTAGACTTACCCGAGCCTGAGGGGCCAAGCATCGTCAGGAATTCACCAGGTGCGATGTCTAAGTTGAGATCCTTAACCACCATGACTTCCCCGTCATAGCTCTTTTGAACCCTTTCGAAGCGTACCGCTGCTCCTGTAGTATTACTCATTGATGCGTATCCCTTTATATCTTTTGAGAAGAGGAAATAAACAAGCGCCTAATACATTCAACAGCTATTGGCATGTATATAGCTGAAAATGAAGTGCGTTTAGTGAATGATAACCCCGTTTCTAAGCCTTTCCTCGTTACACCCAACCAAGCTGACTGTAACTACTGTTTTATGTTATCAGCCGCCACTAGCTAACTGGCTGATCAATTTCTTATGGAGCTTAACGTAACATAAACCGACCACTAATTGCCAAAGAAAATTCATCCCTTCAGCAATAAATTTGCCACATTATGGATAGTGTACAATGCATTTACAAAATCCATGCAACTAACCTGCATCTTTAATAGCTTGGCGAATTACGGCCTTTAGCTTATCGGCTTCCCGCACATCTCTTAACAACTTGCCATTTAAAAACAATGTTGGCGTCGATGCAGTATGTGCTTTCTTAGCACTTTGGATGTCAGAAGCGACCTTGTCACGAATTTCATCTGACGCTAGGTCTTTCACAAACTGAGCTTTATCTAATTTCAACTCATCAATGTAGCCATCAAATACCGGCTTAATGTCTTTAACACCACTCCATTGTGCCTGCCGATCAAAGAACATATCATGAAGCTCCCAGAACTTACCTTGCTTGGCAGCAGCTTCAGAATAATAAGCTGCAGTGATGGCATGAGGATGGATATTACTCAGTGGAAAGTGTCGATAAACGAAGCGCACACTACCTTTGATAGGCGGCCATATTTCTCTTATTGCCTGGTGCTGTACTCGACAAGCTGGGCATTGGAAGTCGGAGTATTCAACCAAGGTAAGTTTAGCATCAGGATTCCCTTTGCTAATATCAGCCTCAACCACTTCTTCTACACTTGGCGGTGGGGCAAAAAAACTATTATAGACAGTGAGTAGCACCAGCGTAATTAATGCTGCACCAACACCCCAAACGAGGCAGCGTGTAAGGACAGATTTTCTTTTTGCTGCAGCTTCGGATTGCGCCTGCTTTTTAGCTCGAAGCTCACGCTGTTGTTGTTTCTTACTCATCCCTATTCCTTTTTATTAGTTCGCCCGTAATGATTAACACTCGATCGCCAGAACTGTATACCGAGCATTCATCTTAATCAAGCAGGTTCATTTCAAGCCAATCGCTTTTAGCCTTTGCTCAAGGTAGCTGCCAGCCGTATGCTCTGAGGACAACACCACATCTGCTCGTGGATGCAAGAACAACGGAATGGATAACCTAGCTTTGTTAGTTTGACCACCCAAAGGATTTACAACTCGATGCGTGGTCGAAGGGAAATAATCATTCGAGCACATTTTCAACATATCACCCACATTAACCGCGATATTTCCTGGATCGGTATCTACTTCGTGCCAGGTTCCATTCACATCCATCACTTGCAAGCCTGGTTCTGTACTAGCGACTAAACATGTTAATAGGTTGATATCTTCGTGAGCTGCTGCACGAATCGCACTAACCGCCTCATCACCTTTAAGCGCAGGGTAATTTAAGATACGCATCAGCGTTCCTGGGCTCTCTTCCACCATTTCGCTAAGGTGCATCGAGAATTTATCACGAACATGATTTGGGCATTCTTGCTCCACCCAGTCCAAAAGTAACGCTGCAAGCCCGCGTAATTGGTTATACAGACGCTCAGTATTTTCTCGCAAAAAAGCGGGGCATTTCCCCCAAGGGTAGTAGTGGAAAAATTCTTTTAAATCTTTTTGCTCAGCACCCTTAGCATTCTCACTGCGATATGGAAAAAAACCATCTTGATCATCCGGATCAAACAGATATTCATGCTTACGCTGGCTACCAAAAAACTGCTGCCAATCAGCATAAACCTGATCAACCAACAAGGCATCGATAGGATGATGTTGGAGAATTGCAAACCCTGTACCACGCAATGATGCTGTAAACTCTTGAGCTGCATTATCCGATCGACAGTCAATTTTTGATACATGCATAAATTTAAAATCCTTCATTGGTATCAAGTGCATGATAAAATATTTTTAAAATAAATTCGCCTCAAGGAGTTGAGTTAGTGAAAGTCTTTAATTACGGTTCAATCAATGTCGATCACATCTACCGTATCAATCAGTTTATACGCCCCGGAGAAACACTACCTTCCAATGATTATCGCATGATGCTTGGCGGAAAAGGTGCCAATCAATCAATAGCTCTTGTCAAAGCTGGAACCCCCGTACAACATATCGGCAGAATTAGCGATTCCGATGAATGGATCTGCAAGAAATTTCAAGAACACGGAATTGGCGCCTATTGCTTGCAACTGGTTGATGAGCACACTGGTCACGCGATCATTCAAGTCTCAGAAGCGGGCGAAAACGCAATTCTATTGCATGGTGGTGCCAACCAATCCCACAGCTTAAACAACTTGGCTGAGTACCTCAGCAATGCTGAGCAGGGAGACTGGTTGCTACTACAAAATGAATGCAACCTCACTGCTGAAGCATTAGAGCTAGCTCAAAAACAAGGTATGACAGTAGCGTTCAACCCCGCCCCGATGACTGCTGACGTTAAAGACATGCCGCTAGAGTGTGTTGACTACTTAATTGTGAATGCACTTGAAGCTCAGGATTTAGCCAACGATACAACACTGACTGCTGA
>JBMZDT010000368.1:0-2865 GCA_049614505.1 Leucothrix sp. | reverse complement strand
AGGCCAAAGATCTCAGGATAACCAAACAGTGACGTACTACCACCTGTATGCAGGAACACGACGTTCTCACCTTTCTTGAAGTGACCCGTACGAATCAAGTCAATCAAACCAGAGAAACCTTTACCAGAGTAGACAGGGTCAAGCAAAATGCCTTCGTATTGCGCTAACATCTTAACCGCTTCTTTCATAGCATCAGTTGGCAGGCCATAGCCATCACCAACGTAGTCACTGTTAGCAACCACGGCTTCACGCTGGATAACACCTGGCTTCATGCCCATGAAATCAGCCGTGCGCTCAGCTAATGAGAACACCATGTTTTCCTGCTTTTCTTTAGGCGCACGTACACCCACACCATAAACAGGAATACCGCTGTTTAATGCTTCCAAACCTAAAACCAAGCCTGCTTGTGTTCCAGAGCTACCCGTTGCATGAACCACATGATCAATCTTTAGGTTGCTGTTATTCGCTTGAACCATTAGCTCGGTTGCGCAGTTTACATAACCCAACGCACCAATTTCATTTGAACCACCACCTGGCACGATGTAAGGCTTTTTACCTTCGTCACGTAACGCCGTTGCGACATCTTCCATCGCAGCATTCATATCTGTATCCGCAGGACGCATAGAAATGCTTGAGCCGTGCAGCTGATCGAGTAGTACATTACCGTTAAAAACATAAGCAGGGTCGGTATAACCCGTGCGATCTTCCAACAGAACATGACACTCCATGCCGAGCTTAGCCGCAGCCGCAGTCGTCTGGCGCGCATGGTTTGACTGAGTCGCGCCCTGCGTGATGATTGTATCTGCGCCTTTTTCAATCGCATCCGCCATCAAAAATTCAAGCTTACGCGTTTTGTTACCACCACCGGATAAACCCGTGCAGTCATCACGTTTAATCCAAAGATTTGGCCCACCTAGCGCTTCACTAATACGGGGCATTGCTTCAAGCGCTGTTGGTAAATGTGCCAGACTAACGCGAGGGTAACGAGAAATGTGCATGGGGTGACTTCCATTGTTAAAAACTCTAATATTACATAGATAAAAACTGCCGTATAATGCTATTTACTAAGGCTATCATTAAATCATTTAATATTATGGCAGAATTAAAGTGGCTGGAAGATTTAGTGGTGTTACTTGAAGAGAAATCATTCACCAAAGCAGCTGAACGACGCCATGTGACGCAGCCTGCTTTCTCTCGGCGCATTCGTTTACTAGAAGACTGGCTGAGCACACCCATTGTCGATCGAAGCCGTAAGCCCATTGGTATAATCTCCTCATTCATCGAACGTGAGGACGAGGTACGGGAATTAATAAACCACTTTTACCAGCTACGCTCGCGCTTCCAAGATGACAGCTTGGGTAGACAACATACTGTTTTTGCGGTGCAACACACCTTGGCCGTTTCGCGCTTCCCGTCCTTACTGCAATTTATAAAACACAAACTCCCACACACCTCTTATCGGATTCAAACAGCAAATAATGATGAATGTGAGCGGCTATTCTTAAAAGAGGCGCAGTTTATGCTGGTTTATGAAACACCTCATAATGCGTTTGCACTCTCAACCGATTATGCCAGCCAGCTGAGTCTACCGAGTGACCACCTTATCCCAGTGGCTACCCCCGAAACCTGCCGCCAAATTAGAACCAATCTCAAAGACGATGGCATTCCATTACTGACCTACCCAAAAGGAGGCTTTATGGCTGACGCACTTATGGCAAACTGCCTACCCAGCGTTATGCAGTCCTACCCTATCAATGTCATTTGCGAAACCGCATTTTCGATTAGTCTAAAGGAAATGGTCCTCTCTGGCATGGGGGTTGCTTGGTTACCTGAAAGCTTGATTAAAGATGACTTATCATCCGGTAGAGTCACCTCTTTGGCTGAAAAATTAGGCACTTGCGAGTTACCTGTATCTCTGTATTATCGTCAGGGTAGCGGTGCTGGAAAAATATTTGAGCTGCTAGATCAGTCCTGAAGACTCTCTTCAAATAAAACCAATACCCCAAAACCCTTTTTGAGAAGATCCTTAATGCCTAATACCCCTCCACCAAACACAACATTTGTCATTTTTGATATGGATGGCACCTTAGTTGACAGTGAACTATGCGCCTCACAAGCCTTGTGTGACGTCTGGCCTGACTTGCCAATGACCGCAGCACAGATGAATGATGAATATCGTGGGATGAAGCTGACCGCAAAAATTGATGTATTAAGCCAACGCTATGGTATCGAAGCGCCTGAGGGGACAGAAAAACGCCTGCGTGAACGTGAAGCCGTGATTGGTGCCTCCATGATTTCAATCAATCCCGGCGTGACGACCGTGTTGGATGGACTAGAAACGCGCGGCATCAATTTTTGTGTCGCATCCAATGCGCCAAAGGCTAAAACACTGCGCAACGTGAAAGGCTGTGGGCTAAGTGCTTATTTTGATAACCGAGCAGTCTATAGTGCTCATGATTTAGGGGCTTGGAAACCTGACCCTACACTGTTTCTGCATGCAGCTGCATGTGAAGGTGTTCCGCCTGAAGCCTGCCTCGTCGTTGAGGACAGCGAAGCAGGCATTAAGGCAGGATTAGCGGCGGGGATGCGGGTTGTTTTTTACGACGCACATATTAAAGGGACGCAGCACACGCCAACAGCATCCGTTACGCTATTTGAAGATGTGCTGCGACACTGTCATTCCTAACTTGCACGAAAGTCCTGTAGGCCAGCCACCGTAGACTATTGGATTAGCTTACTAAAACGCTCGTCAAATTGTTTTTGTAACGTCGCTTCAGCACCCGGCATGCAAAACCATTCAACTTTGAACGCATCCATTGCGGCAACTGGATTTGTGGAAGCGCCCCCTAAGCCTTGCTGCTTCAT
>JBMZDT010000367.1:0-2867 GCA_049614505.1 Leucothrix sp. | reverse complement strand
AAGAGGAACTCCCTCTAGCCTTATCACGTCATGCTACTAGTAAAATAGCGTCGCTTGACGATTTGGAAAATGTGCTCTCTTTCGGTTTTCGGGGGGAAGCATTACCGAGCATTGCCTCAATATCCCGACTTACATTAAGCTCTAAATGTCAAAATGACAATCAAGCATGGGAATTACAAGGCAGCGGGCAAGAGCAGTTTGATGAGCCAGAACCCTGCGCACATACAACAGGTACCACAGTTGACGTTAGGGATTTGTTTTTCAATGTTCCTGCGCGCCGTAAATTCCTGAAAACTGAGAAAACCGAGTTCCGCCACCTTGAAGATGTTGTCAAAAAAATAGCACTAAGCTGGTTCGAAACAGGCTTTACCTTACGTCACAACCAAAAACCAGTACTCAACTTACGCCCAGCTACTACGATTGAAATGGCTGAGCGCCGAGTCGCTGAGATTTGCGGGCCAGCATTTACTGAACAATCGATTCGCGTCGAACATGAAGGGGCAGACCTAAAATTGACTGGTTGGATTGGCCTACCCACCTTTTCTCGCTCGCAGGCCGATTTGCAGTTTTTCTATGTAAACCACCGAATCGTCAAAGACCGAGTGGTAACGCATGCCATTCGTCAATCCTACCAAGATGTGCTGTACCATGGTAGGCACCCAGCCTATGTACTGTTTCTGGAAATAGACCCAACAAAAGTTGATGTAAATGCACACCCAACCAAGCATGAGGTTCGCTTTCGTGAATCTAGCTTGGTACATGGTTTTATGTATCGAAGCCTGCATAAAACACTAGCTGACCTACGCCCACAAGACCAACTGACAACAAGCAATGAATCTGAAATAATCAAAGTAGAAAACAGAACCACTTCTCTGCAAGATTCTCTTCGCTATGCCTCATTAGCAGATCAGCAATCACTTAATATTCCCGTGAAGGAGCAGGTCGATTTCTATAAGCAACTCCACGGCCAAGAAACCAACGCATTAAGTAGTGGTACTGCTAATAACAATCGACCTGGGCTTGAAACAATGAAGCCCACGGACCAAACCCTGCACCAAAACACTTTCCGGCAACCATCAAGCCACATCACACCTGCAAACAGCAATTCAATGCCTGTACAAACCGGCAATTCCGACACTGGAGAAATTCCACCATTAGGGTTCGCAGTCGCACAGATCCATGGCATTTTTATTCTGGCTGAAAACACCCACGGCCTGGTTGTGGTAGATATGCACGCCGCACATGAGCGTATCACTTATGAATATTTGAAACGTAGCATGGCCGAGGAAAGTGTCCGCTCCCAACCACTACTCGTTCCCGTCGCAATATCTGTCAGTAAAAAAGAAGCAGATTGCGCAGACAACCACCCTGAAACATTCCAGAAGCTAGGTTTTACATTAAGCCGCCTCTCTCCAGAAAAAGTCACCGTACGGGCCGTGCCGAGCTTATTAAAAAATTCAGACATTGAAAGCCTGGTCAGAGATGTACTCTCTGATCTGCTTATGCATGGAAGCAGTGAACGCATCCAACAAGCCATGAATGAAATCCTTTCAACAATGGCTTGCCACGGTTCGGTAAGAGCAAACCACCGCCTAAGCGTGCCAGAAATGAATGCCTTATTACGAGACATGGAAAGGACAGAGCGCAGCGGCCAATGCAACCATGGTCGACCGACATGGACGCAGATGAGTTTAAGTCAGCTCGATAAACTATTCATGCGTGGTCAATAAAATGGCAATCTCAGACACACCTCCTGCCATTTTCATTATGGGCCCTACTGCTTCTGGGAAAACAGACCTAGCTGTTGACTTGGCCAATAAATACCCCTGTGAATTAATTAGCGTTGACTCAGCACTTGTTTATAAAGGGATGGATATTGGCACTGCCAAGCCTGATGCTGAAACTCTTAAGCAAGCGCCTCATCGGCTAATCAGTTTTCTTGACCCAGCTGAAAGCTACTCTGCTGCTGACTTTAGGCGAGATGCACTTGACGAAATGCAAACAGTTACAGAATCGGGCAAAGTGCCTGTGTTGGTTGGCGGAACGATGCTTTATTTCAGAGCTCTGCAATATGGCCTCTCTGAATTGCCTAACGCCAACCCTAAAATACGAGAAGTCCTAACCAAACAAGCAGAGTCAGAAGGATGGAAAGCACTACATCAACGACTAGAAACCATTGACCCTAGCTCCGCAGCTAAAATCCACCCCAATGACCCACAACGCCTTCAACGAGCTCTAGAGGTTTATGAGCTCACTGGCATTAGTATGACCGAACACCATCAAAAAGCTGCGAAAAATAGCCTACCTTATAATATCCTGAAAATAGCTCTCATTCCTTCAGATAGAGAGTGGCTACGTGAGCGTGCAGCACTACGCTTTGACATAATGATGGAAGCTGGCTTTTTAAACGAGGTCAAAGCCCTTTATAAGCGCGATGACCTTCATGAAAAGCTACCCGCTATACGTTCGATCGGCTACCGGCAAGCGTGGGAATATTTGGAAGGAAAAATAACCGCTGAAGAAATGAGAGAAAGAGCGATTATCGCAACCCGCCAATTAGCGAAGAGGCAACTGACTTGGCTTCGCTCAGAAAAAAACATCATCACTCACGACTGCCTAAAAAACGATTTTTTGGCGGTATTTAAGGAAATTGACTGTTTTTTATCAGATAACTAGCCTAGTACAGTGAAATGTGCTTTTAGTTCACTTGTATATGCTGTTACTATTCAGATAGATGTAGGGAAGGTATCCTGATCAAAATAAACGCGGACGATCAAGGGCCTAAAGTTGCGAGCAACTTATAAAATATAGTAATAACCATAACTGAAAAGAACACAAGGAGAAACACATGTCGTCTAAGGGACACA
>JBMZDT010000366.1:0-2867 GCA_049614505.1 Leucothrix sp. | reverse complement strand
TGGAAGTTCCCAAAAGCGTTTTTCTACTGGATATCGATATTGTTCTACAAGATAAATGTCATCATCTTGAATCGGCAGGATCACAACAAAATCTGCTTTATCAACCACACCAAAAACACCTTCAGCACCACTCGCTCGGCAGATCTTGTCCTCACGCACACTCATCCATTTGTTTTGATAGACAATTCTACTTTCCAGGGTTTCGATTTCTTTCATGTCTTTCTCATCTATGGCAAATATTAATTGGAGCAAGGTGTGCTGTGTTCACGGGTTTTTATTCTAAACCACACCTGTCACCTCTACAGACCAAAGCTATGTTTGCAACTCCCTGCATCGATAGCGTTGTTTACTGCCACAAGACTTGCAGACTACATCGATAACTGCCACGCTGATGCATACATTGTTTCTATTATTTGAGTAAAATTATAGCATGGTCTTGGTTCAACGTGTCTGGTGCATGACCAACATGATTTACAAGAGCTAGTAAAAAAAGAAGCACTGGTAGCAGCAGGTACTTCAAAAGTAACCGCTACCACCTAAATATTGGTATGGTAAAACAGTTGGCAATAGACTTAATCATTACCTGCTTGCTTGACTCACTAATAAGAAAGCGTCATTAATATGTGCAATTAGATAATGGATTTTAGGTCATGCTAAGCAATAAGGGTTCTGATGACTAATCAAGCATATATTGAGGCGCTGATTGCGAGAATAGCACTGGCTGACCGCCGAGCGTTTTCCGAACTTTACGATGCAACATCAGGGAAGTTACTCAGCGTTTGTCTGAAGATTTTAAACGATCAGCAAGGTGCTGAAGACGCACTGCAAGATACCTACATTAAGATTTGGAACAATGCGGATCGCTACCAAACCAACGGCATGAGCCCAATGACTTGGATGATCACTGTGGCGCGTAACACATCCATCGATCGCTTACGAACTTACCGCAACAATCATGATCGACTAGATGAGATAGCCGAGTTAATGGATCGCTCAAATGGTCCCGAAGCTCATTCGATCGCGCAGGGTGAGACAAACCGAATTGCCCACTGCTTGGAGGAGCTGGACAACCAAAAAGCTGAAGCTGTTTGTGGAGTTTACCTGCACGGCGTTTCTTATGCCGAACTGGCTTCCCGTTACGATATTCCTCTCAATACTGTACGTACGTGGTTACGCCGTAGTTTATTGAAACTAAAAGGGTGCTTGAGCAATGACTGAACATGACGGAGACCTGATCGCTGCAGAATATGTACTGGGGTTGCTTAATGATGCCGATGCGGCGGCGTTCGAAAAACGCTTAAATGATGAGCCAGCGTTAAGGGATGCCTGCCTACATTGGTATGAAGAATTTGCGCTGCTTCATGAGCAGACAGAGGCTACAGCACCACCTGCTGAGCTGAAAGCAAAAATACACGCCCGCTTGTTTGCCGAACAGTCAGATGAATCCAAAAAGCCCTTTTGGCTCTGGCCTGCTAGCTTGGTTAGTGGGTTGTTGTTAGCAACGCTCATTGGTATTTTTTACCAACAATCTCAGCTTACCCCATTTCAAGCCGACTATACGGCGAGCTTAACAACAGACGATAGTTCGCTACGGGTTGTCGCAAGTTATGATCAAACACAAAACCTATTGCAAGTGTCTTCTATTAAAGCAACACCTGCGGAGGGTCGCTCGCATGAGCTTTGGCTAATTGCTGCAAATGCCGCGCCTGTCTCTTTAGGTTTACTGCGTAATATCGCCAGTGAAAACATGGTACTGCCTGAGAGTTTATCGTCGGTTATCATTGGTTCAACGTTAGCTATTAGTGATGAGCCTGCGGGTGGTTCACCAACAGGTAGCCCGACTGGGGCCGTACTGACGACGGCGCTAGTGGTGTCGTCAGTGGGCACTTAACAATGTAAGTAACGCTCGTTTCAGGTAAAAAGCTGGCTCAGATAACTGAGCCAGAATGCGAGGTTCGTTGTTATTGCTTTGGTAGTAGTACCGTGTCAATAACATGGATGACGCCATTAGACTGCTTTACATCAGCAATCGTTACCGTGGCTGTGCGGCCATTTTCATCCGTTAAGAGAATCTTGTCGCCTCTGTAGCGTGCTTGTAATAAGCAGCCACCCAAGGTTTTTACAGGGTGTACTCCTTTATCATCAGCAATCATTTGCTTAATAGCGAATGACAGAGCATTTGCCCCCACGACATGACAGGTTAGAACTTTGGTCAATGCAGGTTTGTTTTCAGGCCTTAGGAGTTTTGCAACGGCATCCGCTGGCAACGCGTCGAATGCTGAATTCACTGGGGCAAATACGGTAAATGGGCCGAGGCCTTGCAGTGTCTCAACTAAGCCAGCGGCCTTAACTGCAGCAACCAGCGTTGTGTGATCTTTAGAGTTAACCGCATTTTCAATAATGTTTTTACTGGAGAACATAGCAGCGCCACCTACCATTGGGTTTTCAGCGGCCATAGGTTTCATTTTAGTGGGTGTCATCGTGGCAGGTGGTGCACCAGCACAGCCCGTTAACATGGCTGTGAGTACCGCAACGGATAAGATAGTTAAGTGTTTCATCATGTTTTCCTCAATTATCTATGGCTGTTTTGCCATAGCTATAAGAAGACACGAGGGGAGTTCTAGAAAAGTTTCAGTACAATCAATTTTTTTCTGTTCAGTAAGGGCGCAAAGCCTCTTTTTCAAGAAACTCTGCGTTGGTTTGCAGTGGAGGAGGCTCCAAAAGAGGGGTGTATTATTTAAGCTCAGCTAGCCTAAGTATTGTATGTAATGCGACTTTCAAATTTTCTAATGACTGCCCCTTTGGAACGGCTTGCTTAGCACAATTATTAAGCGAGAGTGCATGATCAGCAAATAAACGATTTTGTG
>JBMZDT010000365.1:0-2882 GCA_049614505.1 Leucothrix sp. | reverse complement strand
ATTTTGACGGGCATCGACTAGATAACAGTGGCGTTCGTTCCAAGGCGTATTGCTGACTTCAGCCAGTAAATACTGAAATTCACCGTCCTGATCATGACAGTAATAGAAATTAACAGGGCTAAAGTACCAACCAAAGCAGCGTAACTGCCCAAGTAAAACCACCTTACCCGCAAAGTTATTGCCGCCCAGTGAAACGACTTTGTCCCAGACTTTTTGTTTGGTGAGTTTGCCTTTTCCATCTAGATAATCACTGTGTCGAAAACTTAAAACAGCAGGCTTACCAATTCTCAACCATGGGCCAAAACTCAAACCCGACTCAAGCTCATCTAAGTTCAGTGACAGCAAGAATAACTTGTAGTTAAACGCATGCTGCTTGGGACTGTAGCGGCGATGCCTCACCCAGCCTGAGTAGATGGCACTGTTCACGCAGACACCTCGAAGCGTTTGCAGACATCCAGCGCACTGCGAACGCCATCTTCATGAAATCCGCTGTACCAGTACGCGCCACAAAAATGCAGCCCGTCAACACCGCAAATCTCTGTACGACGCTGCTGTGCTGCCACCATGCCTCGGCTAAATACGGGATGTGAATAATTAAACGTACCTAGCACTTTTGTAGAATCAATTGTTTGAGTTTTGTTTAAGGTGACACAAAAGGATGGCGCACCTTCTGGCAAGCATTGCAAGATATTCATGCTGTAAGTGACCGACGCTGGCTGATCACGAATGCCCGATAAGTGATAGTTCCAACTGGCAACCGCCTGTGGAATCGCTGGCAACAGATTCTCATCCGTATGTAGAATCACCTCATTGTCACGATAGGGGATGTTCGACAAGATGTCTTGCTGAGTGGCTGTCGGTTGATCCAGTAATGCCAGTGCCTGGTCGCTATGACAGGCAAGCACTACGTCATCAAAATACTGCTTCTCACCGGACTCAAACGATAGACAGATACCTTCTGCTTCACGCGACACCTTACTAACAGGTTTAGATAGATAAATATTGTCTGCAAAGCCGCTAACCAGTTTGGGAATGTACTGCTTAGATCCCCCTTTGATTGAAAACCACTGTGGCCGATCCGCTACATTGAGCAAGCCGTGGTTGTCAAAAAACTGGATAAAGAAGCGCAGAGGGAATGACTCGATTTCACCTAGGCTAGCCGACCAAATAGCTGCCCCCATGGGTAGAATGTAATTCTCAGCAAAATATTGATTGAAGCCTTCTTCTTTTAAAAACTCACCCACTGTCTTATTGGCATCGATATTACCTTTCTTATTCAGTGCCTTACAGCGCTTATTAAACTTGAGAATCGAGCGAATAAGCCCCCAAAAGCGAGGATTAAACACATTACGCTTTTGCGCAAACAGTGTAGCTATAGAGTTACCGTTATAAACCAATCCGGTACTCTCGTTTGTCACACTAAAACTCATTTCAGTCGGCTGGTATTCCACACCCAAAGTATCCATTAAGCCTTGGAAATTAGGGTAAGTGTGGTCATTAAACACGATAAAACCCGTATCGATTTGCCAAGGTTTGCCTGCGACGTCTACATCAATCGTTGCGGTATGCCCACCAATATAATCGTTGGCTTCGAATAGTGAAACCTCATGATTTTTAGATAGGTTATACCCGCAAATCAAACCCGAAACACCTGAACCAATAATTGCTATTTTACTCATGACTTTACCGTGCGTAGTGCCAGCCAGTGCTGTGCAGAAAAAGGCAACTTTCCTATTAAGCCCAATAGGAAAGTGAAGAATCGAGGGGTGGTAATATGCGGTTTACGCTTAGCTAAGCCTTGGATCATTTCATGGGATGCTTGCTCCACCGAAATACGCATAGGCATCTCAAAATCGTTTTTGTTCGTGAGCGGTGTTTCAACAAACCCTGGACTAATCAAGCTCACCGCAATGTTATATTGCGCTAAATCAACGGCGAGGGACTGAGCCAAATAAGCGATCGCCGCTTTGCTTGCACCATAAGCTTGCGCTCGAGAAAACGGAAAAAAGCTTGCACTAGACCCCATCAAAGCAAGCTGACCACCCTCAGAAATCTTAGGTAAGAAAGCTGCAATACACTGCGTTGTACCAATCAGGTTGATATCAATAACCCGCTTAAACAGCTCAGTATCGAACTGCTTAATGTCATCTATATATTCGCAAGTGCCTGCATTTAGAATCACCAAATCCAACGGCTGATCAATTTGCTCACCTGCCGCAGCAACATCATCCGCATCGCTCATATCAAACGCCAATATGCTGATATTATTATGCTCAGATAACTTAGCGAGTTTTATGGCGTTACGGCCACAGGCAATAACCGACCATCCGGCAGCGGCATAATCTACGGCCAGTTGCTCACCAATGCCCGAGGTAGCGCCTGTAATTAGTACCGTTTTCATGACACCGCCTGCTTTTTTACATAGCGAATCGCCGAACCCAGCACAGGGATGTTTTCATAGAGCATTTGCCCCATGTCGGCGTAGTCGCGGTGGTAGATAATCTTCTCGTCAAACTTGAGATGCGTCACCCCATCAACGCTGACATTTTGTTTACCAGCAAGCTTGGGGTGTGCGTAATCCATCTTCCAACTCAAATATGCAGATGATTCACCTGCCTGCACATCCTGAATATCAAAACGGCAATACAGTAGGTTTTGATACATGCCTGCAAAGTATTTTTCTAACGAGGCTAAGCCCTGTATTTCGTGCAGCGCATCAATAAAAACGACATCGTCGCTGTACACAGCTTGCAGTAAATGCAGATTGTCTTTATCCAGCGTTTGATACATGGCGTTGAATTTTTCAACGATTTGAGGCGTCATAGGTTTCAGTCTCGACAGCGTGCCGCTTTACAGACACAATGATTCGGAATATGACCCTA
>JBMZDT010000364.1:0-2891 GCA_049614505.1 Leucothrix sp. | reverse complement strand
TTGCTTAGGTCATCGCCTGGTGTGATGGTCATCATAAAGGTGCCGCGCTTAGCGCCAGGTTCACGGTGTGTTACTAGATCAATCGCACCCGGAAGGTTAGGTGCTAAACGCCAGTACATCACGATATCTTTATCTAAGCGCATCGCTACTTGATTGCTCTTAGGTGGGGTTTGGTTGCCTGAATTTGTGTTGGATTTAGCATTGTTAGTCGATGCCTGTTGATGAGTGGTTGGTAGCGCCGTTGAAAGTGTTTCTTCAGCGCTGCCTGTGGCGACAGGGTTAGACTGCCCCATTGTCACTGACCATTCCTGATCATTGCTATTTGAGATCATGGCCGCAGGGTGTTCTGGCAAACGCACGCCCGTCACAGGGTAGCCAGACCGCAGCGTGACATTGAAAGAAAAGTCTTCTTTCACCACAGGGTTATAAGACCAGAAAGCATCGGCTTGGCTATCAGTTTGGCCTTCTTCCAGAGGATAGACATAACGACCCATGCTGTTATCGATATGTGCTGCTTGCAGGTAAACCATGCGAATACGCACATCCTGTTTGGCACGAACAGGGCTAACATTGACCTCAAAGCGGTAGTGTTCCTTTTTCTCAGTTAAACCCGCCTCACGGCCTGCGGCTTTCTCCGCTTCATAAAGTTGTTGAGCGCGTTCTTTTTTCAAAACTTCGCCGATAACGGGTTGACCATCTATCCAAACCGTAAATTCAGAAACAGCGCCTTTTTCAGGCACGGGGAAGCTGTAAGTGGCCTCCATATCCTGCGAGTTCGGATTGCTGAATACTTGATCGACTTGGGTAACGGCGTAGCCATCTTCAATCGTTACATTTACGTGATGGGATTTGATTTCTAGTGCAGGAACTGATGCATCACTCGGTGTCATCAAGCCTGCTGCCATTGTCGATGTGCTACCAGCGACGAGCACGGCGCCCAACGTCACAATGGACAGAATTTTTTTAATAAATGCTTTCATCGCATTTGCCTCATAGTTATTTACTAAGGCTCAACGGTGCTGTTGAGCTGAGGCAAGTATTCTGTGAATGGGGTTTTTAGTGCAACTTATTGTTGGTATGTATAGGTTTTCGGAACTGTGGGTATTATTTTTTAATACCTAGCTCTAGCGAGGGCTTGTCATAGGCCCTTCTATTTAAGATCTTGAGAAGGGCCTTCATAAAACTTCATTAACGCTGCGTTATCTGCTCCACCAAGCCCAGCACTCATGAGTAAACGATGGATTTCAGCACAAACGGCGGTTAATGGCATGGCAGTATGGGTGGAGCGTGCTAAGTCCTGAACTCCATTTAGGTCTTTCACCATATTGTCTAAACGTCCAGCAGGGGTGTAGTCCTTTGCAGCCATCTTACCCATAAATTCTTGCAAAATTGCACTGTCAGCACGGCCGCCTTTAAGTGCGGCAGGGATTTTTGCTGCATCTACGCCCGCATCAAGTGCCAGTTGGGTCGCTTCAGCAGTGGCGACAAAGTTTAATGCGCAAAGCACTTGGTTAATGAGCTTCGTTGTTTGCCCCGCACCGTTTGGTCCCATTAGCGTGTAATTGGCACAAAGGTAGTTCATCACGACCTTGGACGCTTCAAAGTCAGGTTCATTTCCACCGACCATAACAGCTAGGGTGCTGAGTAATGCTTTAGGTGCGCCACCAGATAGTGGGCAGTCAAGCCAGCGTAAATTAGCCGCAGCTGCGCGTTTGGCTAATGCTTGGGTAGAGACAGGGTCGATTGATGACATGTCGATAATCATCGTGCCTGCTTGCGCCGCTGATGCGACACCATGCTTACCAAAGACAACTTGCTCTACAGCATCAGCTGAGTTGAGGCTGAGAATAATAAAGTCGACAGTTTCAGCTGCTTCAGCAGGGTTATCGGCGGTGGTAGCTCCTTGCGCTGCTAATGAATCCATTTTGTGTTGATTGCGGTCAAACACGCACAGTGCATTACCTGTTTGCAGTAGACGGGTGCCAATGGCTTGGCCCATGACACCCGCACCGATTAAAGCGATTTTATTAGTCATATTGAGTTCTCAGCTGGGTGTTAATACGTTGAATAACATGCTCTTTTGAGCCTGAAATATCGATCGTCATAACGAGTTCATCTGCCTCAGGCATTTCAAGAGTTGCTAGTTGGCTTTGTAATAAACTGGCAGGCATAAAATGATTGTTACGGCTTGTAATGCGCTGCTCCAGCAGTTCAGTGCTGCCATGCAAATGAATAAACAATATTGGTTCGCCAGCCGCACGTGTTAACGCCTCACGATAAGATTTTTTGAGTGCAGAACAAGCGCCTATGGTCGCACCTTTTTGTGCGGCGAGCGTTTGAGCAAAGTGTTTGAGCCATGGCCAGCGATCATCATCGTTAAGCGCCTCGCTACGGCTCATTTTTTCTATGTTGGCAGCGGGGTGATAATCATCTGCATCTAGAAAAACAGCATCTTGTTGATTAGCTAGGCTGCTCGCGATAGAGGATTTCCCACAGCTGGAAACGCCCATTACAATGATTAATCGAGGGATTGGCTTATCTAAATACAAGCGGTGATCCCACCATCAACAAACAAAGTTTGGCCGTTGACGAAGCTAGAGGCGGGCGATGATAAAAAGACACAAGCACCCACTAATTCTTCAAGCTGCCCCCAGCGTCCAGTAGGCGTGCGTTTGCATAACCACTCACTAAACTCTGGGTCGGCAACTAATGCGGCGTTAAGAGGAGTATCGAAATAACCGGGTGCTAGGGCATTGATCTGCAAACCGTATTTGGCCCAGTCTGTTGTCATGCCTTTTGTTAAATTAGCAACAGCGCCTTTTGATGTGGTGTAAGGCGCGATGCCTGGCCTTGCGAGTGAAGTTTGCACCGAAGCGATATTGACGATCTTA
>JBMZDT010000363.1:0-2892 GCA_049614505.1 Leucothrix sp. | reverse complement strand
GCAGAAAAAAGCCACTGCTACTGCGGTGGCTAGTAAGTGAGATGACCAGTTGATGAGGAGGGAATCAATCTGGTCAGACACTTTCGGAACACATGGGCTAAGAGGTTCCGATTTATGTACTACCTCAAATAGGGGGATTGAGGCAGCCTTTAAAGCGATGTAGTTGCTTATCTCAGGTTTATATTTTGCAAGATATCATAGTTAAAGGGCAATTTCATTCAGCTTATGTTCAGTTTTAGAACCATTTTTAAGCAATTAACTACCTAAAAAGGAATACCAAAGAAAAAGTTATACAAAGCGTTAAAATAACTATTGTGTATTCCATTAGCTAATACAAGGTATTGGGCTTATTATGAGCAAGAGTATGACTTGTAATCGGCTCCATTAACTTGAGGAAGAAATCTATGGCTTTACAACCCCCATTAAAAGAACTCAGCATCGGTCTTGCGGAAGACGGATTCTATAAAGGGTTCAACAACGTAGTGGCACTGGCCTCTAAAATTATTATCGCGCTCATTGTGCTTTGGTGCCTTATCGCACCTGAAGCAGCCTCTAAAGTGCTAGGTGACTTAAAAAATTGGTCGTTTGCCAATCTGAACTATTACTACACGTGGGTGGTGGCATTTTACGTCATTGTTTGCTTGGTCATTGCTATTTACCCGAAGTGGGGGAAAGTCAAACTGGGTACCCCAGACGGTGTACCAGAGTTTTCAAACTTCTCTTGGTTCTCCATGATGTTTGGTGCGGGTATCGGTATCGGCATGCTTGGTTATGCAACCGGCGAGCCAATATGGCACATGGGTGACAATCCTGAAACGCGTATGAGTGCGATCTTGGTTAAAGAAGCCTTTGCAGCCGCTAACATTACACTCGCAGACGGCGCAGATTTATGGGCTGAGTATGCTAAGCAAATTGCAGCGGGTTCGATTACAGCAATCGATGGATTATCAATTCCTAAAACTGCATCAACCATTCCTGCTGTTTATGATTACGTATTCCTACACTGGGGAATCGGCGCATGGGCATGTTACGCCTTAGTGGGTATCTCACTGGCTTTCTTTAGTTACTCACGTGGATTACCGCTCACTATTCGTTCAACGCTCGCCCCTATTTTTGGGCGCACATTGGAAGGCCCTTTAGGACATATCATTGATGTGACCGCTGTTGTGGCAACGATCTTAGGTATCAGTCAAACAATCGGACTGGGTTTAGGAGCTTTTGCATCCGGCCTACACAACATCTCAGGTGCAGAGTGGCTGCTGACCGATGGCAAACCAACCACCGCTGCGCTGTTATTAGCCCTAGGTGTGGTCATGGTGCTATCAACAATGTCTGCGCTGTCGGGTGTTGGTAAAGGTATTAAGTGGTTAAGTAACTTGAACATGGTGCTGTCATTTGGACTGCTTGCGTTCTTCTTGATCTTTGGTGCAACTATGTTTGCGTTTGAGCTGTTAGGCAAAGGCCTGTTTAGCTACGTTGTGAATTTACCCGCACTCACCTTTACCGTGTTCCCTGCGGATGGCCCAGGTAGCCCTGGTGAATGGCAAGGCTGGTGGTCAATATTCTACTGGGCATGGTGGATCGCTTTTGCACCATTCGTGGGAATATTCTTAGCGCGTATCTCTAAAAACCGTACGATCCGTGAATTTGTATTAGGTGCAATACTTGCTCCGTCACTTATGTGTTTCTTCTGGTTCACGTTACTTGGTGGAACTGCCATTGATTTAGAACTGAATGGTACCGCCAATGGTGCGATTTATGCTGAAAACCTAACGGCTCAGCTTTATGCCGTGATCAATATCATGCTGTCTGCTGGGCTTGCTAAAATCATGTCTGGCCTGATTGTTATCCTTTTACTCACCTACCTAGTCACCTCTGCTGACTCGGCAGTACTGGTTGTTAATACCATCAATGCTGGTGGTGAGTACGGTTCAGCGGGTCGCTCTCATATCATTATCTGGGGCGCTATTCTCACAGCGGTCATCGCGGCCTTGATTAAAGTTGGCGGTTTGGAAGCCATTAAGTCAGCAATGATTATTGCTGCGGTGCCTTTCTCCTTTGTGATGATTTTGATGGGTATCAGCCTCATCAAAGCCTTAATTAAGGATGGCTTTCGCGAGTCGTAAGCGTTAACTCGTTAGTCCGAGCCCGCAGTGTTTACACTGCGGGCTTTTTTTATCCTGACAGCGGCACCTCGTCAAAGCACGTAGGGTTGTGATAACGTGCTAGCAAATCATCAACTACCCACAGAGACGCAATGCCCACCAAACCCAGCGCTGCCCAACAAGCCGAAAACCAACGTAAATTAAAAAGCTTAGATAGGCTTGCTTGGTTACTCGATAGCTCAATCAAAATTCCAGGCACCAACCGCACCGTTGGTTTAGATGGCATTATCGGTTTAGTACCGGGCATTGGTGATGTGTTTGCTGGCCTGCTATCTGGCTACATCATTATCAAAGCCTTATTAATGGGCTTGCCTATTTTTGTCATTGCTCAGATGGTCATGAATATGATTCTTGAAGGGGTAATTGGTGTGATTCCGCTATTTGGCGACATTTTTGATTTCATTTTTAAGTCAAATCGGCGCAATGTAAGGCTGATGCAGAGCTACTTTGAAGATCCAAAAGAAACGGCCGAACGCAGTGCTTCTTCGGTGATTGGTTTTCTTGTTGTGCTGTTCTTTGTTTTTCTACTGACGATTTGGTTGATCTTTAAAGTGCTGGGCTGGGCGACGAGCCTGATGTAACGGGCCAGCCTACAGAGCGCTATCACCAGGCAATCATTGGTGAATTACCTTATGTTTTTCAGTCAATTAACCTACTAGTTGCCTAGTCGGTGATATTCACTCATACATAAAGGCCAACACGATGACAAAAAAGACACTGCCGTTAT
>JBMZDT010000362.1:0-2902 GCA_049614505.1 Leucothrix sp. | reverse complement strand
GACAATATTCCAGAACTATGAGTGAATGAATACTATGTCAGAGCACGCAAGCAATAGTGAGAAAATGATCCATGCCAAGTCACACCCTACCGTCAGGATTAACTCTAAGCGCTTCGAACAGTCACCGTTTGCTCCAGCTTATAGGCAGGAAGATACCTTGTTAGGTTGTTACTGTAACCGCTTTTATCCTATCTCTTTTGGGGAAGATGTTATTACTCAATACTGGAAATTGCGGCGTGGTGTGATGTTGTTTGATGTCCCCGAGAAGCCGATTGAGATTCGTGGCCCAGATGCAATGACATTGCTTGAAAAAGTATTCACGCGCCGCATAGCGGATCTTAAGCAAGGACGTGCTCATTACGCAATTGCCTGTACACCACAAGGCGGGATTTTGATGGACGGAGTGCTAATTCGTCTGGGTGAAGCGCGTTTTTGGTATGTACAGGCCGACGGGGAATTTGAGAGCTGGTTAATCGCTCACTCTGATGGTTTAGAGGTCGTGATTGAAGATCCGCAGTCGCGTGTCTTACAAATTCAAGGGCCAAAAGCGCTAGCTGTACTAAGCGCAGCGACGAGTGATGTAGATGAAGCTTCGGGCTTAACTACCGTTGCTGATCTGATGAGTGATTTTGGCTATTTTCATGCGCGAACCTTTAATTTTGCAGGACAAGAATTATTAGTGACGCGGACTGGCTGGACGGGTGAGCTGGGGTTTGAAATTTACTGTGAATCCAATACTGATCACATGGCGCTTTGGGAGCATCTGCTTGTCTGTGGTAAACCGTTTGGTCTGGAAAATACGGCTTTAGAGGTTATGGGAGTACGCCGAGTTGAGGCAGGTATTTTGGATAATGGAACAGATATTGACCGCAGTATGACGCCGTTTGATATTGGCCTGGCACGCTTTGTTGATTTTACAAAATCCGACTTTGTGGGAAAAAAAGCATTACAACATGCGTCTAGGAAAATGCGCCTCTATGGTGTTGTCAGTGACACTGGGGTGCCAACAGTGGGCTCGACCGTGTCCGATGGTCAACAGCAAATTGGTCATATTCGGGTAGGGGACTGGTCGCCAACGTTAGAAAAAGGGATAGGCTATGTATTATTTGATACCTCAGTGACTGATCCTGCGGAGTTATTGGGAGAAGTGCTAACATTGCGTGATAAGGATGGCACTGAGCACCATTGCGAGGTTGTGAATTTACCTTTTTATGATGATCAAAAACATCTGCCTCGTGGATTGGAATATGGCGATTAGTGATTGCGTACGGGTGAGTCATTGATTGTTTTCGTGACATCATTAAAATAAATTATGATTAAATTTTACACACTTTTCATGATAATTAAATCCGATTAATATAAGATAGATCATGATTTCACGTTGATACAACAAATTGCTCACGCAATAGAGGTAAAAGCATGGCAAATGATAAAATCGGTGTCGCACTGATTGGGACGGGAGGCGTTGCGCATATGCACGCACAAAGCTTTTTAAAACAAGAGAAGGCCAATCTTATTGGTGCTTACTCTCGTTCAGAAGCTAACCGCAAGCAATTTGCTAAAGCCTATCGTATCTCAACGTATGACCGAGTTGAAGCGCTGCTAGAGGATGACTCAGTAGACGCCGTGGCTATTCTCACCCCAACCCCAACGCATGTTGATTATGCCTTAGCAGCGATTGCCGCAGGCAAACAAGTCTTGCTAGAAAAACCCGTGGCAAGGCATTCTGATGAGTTGAAAAAATTGCTAGATGCTGCAAACGACGCAGGTGTGCTCTGCATGCCCAATCATAACTATATTTATGCGCCGGAGATTCAACGGGGACGCCAATATATCGAAGCAGGAGCGCTGGGCAAGCTCTCCAGTCTGTGGATGATATATAATCAGAAGCACTGGCCGGACATGGGTAGTCCGGCCGTGACTCTCTGGGAATTATGTATTCATCATGCTTACACGTTATTGCATTTGGCGGGTCGGCCTGTTCGGCTGACTGCGACGGGTGCGAATGTGTTTTTTGATGATAAAGACTCTAATGATCAGATCTCAATTCAAGCTGAATATGAATCAGGTTTGATTGCTCACCTTTGGGGTAGCTTTGGGGTGGATGACAAAACCTCTAACCCATGGAATGTCATGTATAAAGTGCTAGGTACTGAGGGTGGTTTTACCCAAAGCTGGAATGATTTGCAGTTTGGTGAAGCGGAACAGCCTGGTTGGGATTTAGCGGGCTACCGAGAGAGTTTTACCTATGCCCAGCAGCGGTTTATTGACTGTTGTTTAGATCCTGATGTGAAGCCGTTGTCGACACTGGATGATGCTGTGGATGCGTATGCTATTTTGAATGCGGCTGAAGTGGCGATTGCTGAGCGGCGATGGGTTGATATTGAGTATAGTTAGTTCTAAATGCGGTTAGTGGTATTGAATTGACTGCGCCCCTCGTCGGTTGTTTAGCACGAGCTTTCTCTGGCGGTGGTGACTCGGGAGGTCTTCGTCAATTCAATACCGCTAACCTTTATCTAACGGGGGCTATACAATTACTACGTCAAAAGTTGCCATCGGTACCGTATTCTCGTCTTCGTGCTCACCTAATTCGTAATTAACGAAGATATAACCACCTTGCTCTTCAAGAGCGGGTGCGAACTCGCTATTAATCGTAAACGAGCGTCGTTGCCCCGCAGCCAATGTCACGCTTGAGCGGTTGCTAATGTTGGCAAGACTCTGCGCAGGCACTTTATTGAGTTCTACTGCAACCCACCCATGTATTTTCTTTAGGCTCAGCGGTTGAGCAGCATCTAAAACGTAAGGTTGGTTACTTTGATTCAGTAAAGTAACGGTGGTTGTGCTTGATCCATTGATGACTCCTTGGTTCAGGCTGGCTGATGTAGCCTGTACCAGACCAGAC
>JBMZDT010000361.1:0-2903 GCA_049614505.1 Leucothrix sp. | reverse complement strand
TGAGACTGTTCCAACCTTAGGAGAAAATCATGGATCAGCATAACAATCAGGCATCACCTTCTAATCCAGAGCAAGATACTCCCAACACTCACTCGCATCCTAGCAACACCCGCAAAATTGATCCAACGCTAGGCACCTTACTAGGCGACCAAACACCAAACGATAACAATCGCGTCGAAATTGGCCCTACCCAACTTGCCTTTAGTGAATGGTCAACCGCTGGCTTAGAGCTACCCAACCTGCCCCGTATGCGCGAATTCCGCTGGAAGCGGCTGACTCAGCATGTCGTCGATCGAGACTACGGTGGACTATTGATGTTCGATCCACTTAATATTCGGTACGCCACTGACAGCACCAATATGCAGCTGTGGAACACCCACAATCCTTTCCGTGCTGTTTTGCTGTGCGCAGATGGTTATATGGTGATGTGGGACTACAAAAATTCGCCCTTTCTCTCCGAATTTAACCCGCTGGTACGTGAACAACGTTCTGGTGCCGATTTATTCTACTTTGATCGTGGCGATAAAGTGGATGTAGCCGCAGACAAATTTGCCAATGAAGTCCGTGAGCTCATTGAGCAACATGGGGGCAACAACAAGCGCTTGGCTGTTGATAAAATCATGCTGCATGGTCTACGTGCCTTGGAAGCTCAAGGCTTCACGATTATGGATGGTGAAGAAACCACCGAAAAATCCCGCTCAATTAAAGGCCCCGATGAAATTTTAGCCATGCGCTGTGCCTCGCACGCTTGCGAAATGTCGACGGCTGCCATGGAGCAAGCAGCAAAGCCGGGCATGTCAGAAAATGATGTATGGTCAGTGCTGCACGCCGAAAATATCAAACGCGGTGGTGAGTGGATCGAAACACGCTTGTTAGCTTCTGGCCCACGCAGTAACCCTTGGTTTCAGGAATGTGGGCCACGGATAATCCAAAACAACGAGATTATTGCCTACGATACTGACTTAGTTGGCAGCTATGGGATTTGTGTTGATATCTCGCGCACATTTTGGCTAGGTGATGAAGATCCGCGCCCCGACATGGTTTACGCCATGCGTCATGCCCACGAGCACATTATGACGAATATGGCTATGTTAAAACCGGGCGTACACATGCGGGATCTATCTCTCAACTGCCATAAGCTGGACGATAATTTTCAGAAGCTGAAATACGGCTGCATGATGCACGGCGTAGGGCTTTGTGATGAGTGGCCGCTGATTGCCTACCCTGATCAGTTAGTTGATGGCGCTTATGACTATGAACTGGAAGCTGGCATGGTGCTCTGCGTTGAGGCGCTGGTCAGCCCTAATGGCGGAGATTTCTCGATTAAGCTTGAAAACCAAGTGCTCATTACGGAAGATGGCTATGAGAACTTGACGAAGGCACCGTTCGATGCTCGTCTAATGGGTGAGTAATGTTTCAAGGCCCAGTAGCTGTCATTGCTACCGGGCCACAAGTGTTTAAATCAACCCTTCTTCTTCCAACACCTTACGGGCCACACGGAAGCATTCCACGCCCTGAGGGACGCCGCAGTAGATACTAATGGCATGGATAATAGAGCGCAGTTCGTCAATACTACAGCCGTTGGTAATCGCGCCCTTAAAGTGAATTTCCCACTCGTGCATCTTACCCAATGCCGCAATCATAGTCAGATTCATCATTGAGCGGGTCTTGGCGTCAATAGTGTCATCACCCCAGCCAAACCCCCAGCACCACTCTGTCATCATTTCTTGAAATGGGCGATTGAAATCATCCGCTGCGGCGAGATTTTTTTCAACATACTCAGCACCAAGCGTTGCTTTACGTTGGTTGATACCTAGTTCAAAACGTTCTTTATCCATGGATTTTTCTCTTGTAGTCAATAGGGCACTTGAATCGTTTGACGCTTACCTGAAGCACACGCGATCGTCTAACTCAATAATAATGGATTAAAAAATCCAACGTATGGCTATTTTACTTTCGTAGTTAAAGGAATAAATAGATCAAGACATCAGAACTAAGCTTGATATAAAGCGGCCTAAATCATCTATTAGCACCTGATTTTACGATACACTCAAACATTAGCAGCCAAGCCTAAGCAAAGGAGAAACTATGACAAGCCATAATAAGCAAAAAGTCGACTTACTCCCCTGCAATCTCGACGATAAATTTGATCTAATGAAACAGCGTGTTTTTATTACAGGCACGCAAGCTTTAGTCAGACTTTGTCTAACCCAATCGCAGCATGACAAACAGCGTGGTCTAAACACTGCGGGTTATATCACAGGCTATCGTGGCTCACCGCTGGGGGCTTTAGATCAACAGTTTCCTCGTGCCTCAGCGCACTTAGACGCTGCCAACATTGTGTTTGAACCCGGCCTCAATGAAGACTTAGCCGCGACTGCAATTTGGGGTACACAACAGGCTGAACTGCGTGGTGAGGGTGCTTACGATGGCGTATTTGGCATGTGGTATGGCAAGGGCCCTGGGGTAGATCGCTCAGGTGATGTATTTCGACATGCCAACCTCGCAGGCTCCTCTAAAAACGGTGGCGTTTTGGTTTTAATGGGAGATGACCATACCTGCGAAAGCTCAACGACTGCACACCAAAGTGAATATGCGCTGGTTGATGCGATGATCCCCATTATGAATCCATCGAGCATTCAGGAAATCGTAGAGTACGGGCTTCACGGCTGGGCACTATCACGCTATGCCGGTGTTTGGTGTGGTCTCAAAGGAGTTAAAGACAATGTAGAATCATCGGCCTCTGTTGATTTGAATTTTGACAGCTTTGAGCCTGTTATTCCTGCTGATTTCGACATGCCTGCGGACGGTTTGAATATCCGCATGGGCGATGTTCCTCAAGTACAGGAAGCACGTTTACATCAACACAAAATTGAAGCAACCAAAGCCTATATTCGTGCTAA